>JANNJX010000689.1:0-3676 GCA_031396005.1 Burkholderiales bacterium | reverse complement strand
ACGACGTTTCTGGCGCTGAGCCCCGTCACCGCGGCGCTGATCGGCGCGCTGGCGCTCGGTGAGCCGATCGGCGCCGGCCTCGTCGGTGGCGTGCTCTGCATCCTCGTCGGGCTGGTGCTGACCGCCTCGCGCCGGGTCTCGCCCGCGTCAGCGCCGCCCGGCCCGTGACGGCAGCGTGCTGTGGCGCGAGAGATCTGAAGGCAGCGTGCTATGGCGCGCTGCGTGCGCCGACAACGCGTTCGGAAAGTACAGTGCCGTCAGGCTCTTGCTGTGCACCGGGCTCGTCGCTCGTGCATCGGCGCTGGCGTCGGTGTGGCGCCGCCAGTCGCGCACCCAGGCGATGGCGTCGCAGACTTCGAGCAGGCCCATCGTTTCGCGGTCGCCGACGAGCACGCCTTGCACATGCAGGCCGAGCTGCTCGCGCGCGCGCTGGAGCCTGTCGAGCGTGGCGCGCACGCAGCCGAACTCGCCGTCGCTGACGATCAGCAGGTCGCTGCCTTGCCAAGCTGCTTCGTGCACGCAGTCGATGGCGCGCTCGATGGGGGTCTGCACATCGGTGCCGCCGTCGAAGGCCTGCGCCATCAGCTCGAGCGTCGCCTTCAAACCGTCGTCGGCAGCGGCGAGGTCGCGCTCGATCAATTCGCCGGGTCCGCCGAAGGCGAGCAGCTTGCACGCGCGGCCGCTCGCATGCGCCTCGCGCAGCGCGGCGATGGCCACCGCCTTGGCGATGTTCTCCGGCGCGCCGGCCATCGAGCCCGAGGTGTCCAGGCAGAGCAGGAAGGGGCCGCGCTCCTGGGCCTGCGAGGGCGGCGCGCGGCCGGCGTTGTCGTCGACACGGCCGTGCGGATCAGGCCGCCAGTCGATCACCAGCGCTTCGGTGTCGTGCGCGAGCAGGCGGCCCTCGGCTTGTCGTGCGCGCCACAGGCGTTTGCCGATCGGATGGCGCAGCAGGATCGCTTCGCTGGGCAGCATGTGCTCGATGCGCGAATCGAAACGGATGCCGGTGATCTCGCCCGGCGCACCGGGCAGGCGCGTTGCCACCGCGCGCAGCGGCACGCGTTGAACGGCGGCCTGCGGCGCCGGCGCGCGCTCGGCGCGCGGCGCGAACTCGCGTCGGCCGAGGCGCTGCAACAGCGCCGTCAACTCGGGCAGCGAGGCAAGCCGATCGGCAGCGCGCCGCGCCTCGTGCCACGCCCGCGAGCGCAGGCATCCGCGCAACTCGCCCCAAGGCAGGTTCGCGCCGCCGGCCAGCTCGCGCAGCAGCGCCAGATCGGCTTCAAGGCCGTGCAGTTCGAGCTGCCACGCCCGTTCGAACTCTTGCGCCACCCGCGCAATGGCCGCGTCGCGTGCGAGGCGCGGCTCGAGGTCCACCGCGCGGTCCAGGTGCCACAGCATCGTGCGCAGCACCTGCTCGGCCAGCGCCGGCGTGGCGCGCGTGAAACCGGGCAGCTTCAGCGTGCCGACGATGCGGCGCAGCGCGGCAGCGGCGTGCGCATCGCCGAAGTCGGCTCGGCTGTCGGGCAGCGTGCCGGCATCCAAAGCAGTCAGCCAGGCCCGCACGTCGTCGAGCCGCCGCTCGCGCCGGCCGATGGCGGCTGTCAGCGTCGGCAGCCACAGCGTCCGCGGCAGCGCCTGCAGACGGTCGTACGGTGCGTCGAAGTCGAGCCTCATTCGACGGCTTCGGCCATGGCGATCGGAGCCGGTGCTGCGCTGGCGTGTTCATCGCAGGGCAGCGCGGCAAAGCCGGCGCGCGTGGCGGCCAGGCGCTGCGCGATGCCGTCGAACAGGCGCAAAGCGCTCGCATGAGCGCTCGCCAGTCTTGCGCACAGTGTGGGCGGCATCCAGACGCGCGTTGCCAACGCGCCGGCCTGCGCCAGCGCGCGTGCCTGCACCTCTTCTCGTGACGAGGCGACCTGCGCTTCGATCTCACTGACCTGCTCCACCCGGCAGCGGATGTGCACGGGGCTCCAGCGCCGGCGAAGTTTGTCTTCGAGGCGGGCGGAGACGATCCGTTGCGCATTCGGCTGCGCATCGTCGTCGCGCTCACCCAGGCCCTCAGTTCTGCCAATAGCGCGCGCCAGCGCCAGCTTGCCGGCGCCGTCGTCGCCCTCGTCGTCGGCCGGCGCTGTCTGCTCGATCGTGAGCTGCTTGTCGAAGGCCTGCACGGCGCGTTCGAGCCACGGCGCCTCGTGCGCCGGCGTGGCCAGCAGCTCGTCCTCGAACCAGGCCTGCAACGCGGGCACGTCGTCGGGTTGGGCGCTGGCCACGTACGGCGCGAGCCAGAGGTCGTATTCGTCGACCTCGGCGCGGCCCTCGCTGGCCGCGGCGGTGCGCGCGAGTGCGACGAACTGGCGCCAGCGCCGATCCGACAACGCCGGCTGGTCGTGCGCCGCGAGCCACTGGCGCAGCGCCGTGCAGGCGGCGATGAAACTCTGGCCGAGCTCGACGCCGATGGCCGTGGCGGCAATCGCTTCGCGTTCAGCCGGCAACAGCGGCTCGTCGATGCGAGGCACGGCGTCGCCCAGCGCCAGCAGCGCGGCAAAGTTGCCGTCGCCGACCGGCGTCACCGGCACGCGCAGCAGAAAGCGGTCGTAGAACGCGTGCAGCGCGTCGTCGGCCGGCACCTCGTTGCTCGCGGCGACGACGCATACCAGCGGCGTGCGAAAACGCTGTGTGCCGTTGTCGAACTCGCGCTCGTTGAGCAGCGTCAGCAGCGCGTTGAGGATGGCCGAGTTGGCCTTGAAGACCTCGTCGAGAAAGGCGATGCCGGCGGTCGGCAGGAAGCCATCGGTCAGGCGCTCGTAGCGGTCGTCCTCGAGCGCTTTCAGCGACAGCGGACCGAACAGCTCCTCCGGCGTCGAGAAGCGCGTCAGCAGGCGCTCGAAATAGCGCGTGTCGGCAAACGCACTGTGCAGCCGCCGCGCCAGCGCGCTCTTGGCGGTGCCGGGCGGGCCGATCAGCAGCACATGCTCGCCGGCCAGCGCGGCCAGCAGCGCCAGGCGAACGGGCGCTTCGCGTTCGAGCAGGCCTGCGGACAAGGCGGCCAGCAGCGGGCGCAGCCGGGATGCATTTGTGATGGAGGGCACGGCCATGGCGCGATTGTGCGGGCGGATGTGCGGGCGGACGAGTGGTGCGGAAAAGCGTGTACGAATCGACACTGCGCGCGGCAAAGACGCGGCTTCGGCGCCAGCACCGCGTTGCGCTGCCTCTAAGGTAAGCGTCGCTGCGTAGCGCAGCGAACATGCCCTTGAATCGCGGAGATCGACGATGACCTGCAGTCCTACCAGCCGCATGGCCCTGACCATTCTGGCGCTGACACTCGGTGCCGCTGGTGCGCAGGCCGCCGACGGCAAACTGCTGCTGACCGGCGGCGTGGCCAGCATCGACGGCGCGGCCGGCGGCGGCCTGACGCCCTGGGCCGTCACCGGCAGCTATGCCACGCGCGGCCAGACCGGCGGCACGGCGCATCTGACCGGCCTGAAGACGCAGGACTACGCGCTGCTGGCCTACGGCGCGGCCTTCAGCTGGAACGAGCGCATCGAGCTTTCGCTGGCGCGGCAGGAGTTCGACACCAAGAACAACCTGGCGCCGCTCGGCCTGGGCGGTCTGAAGTTGAAGCAGGACATCGTCGGCGCGAAGTTGCGTGTGGCCGGCGACGCCGTGCTCGACAGCGACA
>JANNJX010000564.1:0-2920 GCA_031396005.1 Burkholderiales bacterium | reverse complement strand
TGGTGCGTGATGCGTTGGCGCCGCAAGGCTTCATGGAGATCGACTCGACCGAGGTCGATCGGCCGGGGCGGATCGATGAGCACATCAATCCGTACCTGACGACGGAAGAGGTGGCGCAGAGCAATGGCGCCGAGTGCACGAAGGAAAGCGGCGCTGCGCAAGCCGTGATCGCGATGCCGGCCTCACGCAAGACCGGCGCCGTCAAGCTGCCGCCGCGCGACAAGACCGTGATCCGCATCCCGGCCTACGAGCAGGTGAAATCCGACGCCGTGCTCTACGCGCATGCCAACCGCGTGCTGCACCTCGAAACCAACCCCGGCAACGCACGCGCGCTGGTGCAGCGCCACGGCGAGCGCGATGTCTGGATCAACCCGCCGCCGATCCCACTGGCCACCAACGAGATGGATCACGTCTTCGATCTGCCGTATGCGCGGTCACCGCACCCGCGCTACGCCGACGAGACCGGCGGCCACGACGGTGCGACGAAGATCCCGGCCTGGGAAATGATTCGCTTCAGCGTCAACATCATGCGTGGCTGCTTCGGCGGCTGCACCTTCTGCTCGATCACCGAACACGAAGGCCGCATCATCCAGAGCCGCAGCGAAGACTCGATCATTCGCGAGATCGAGGACATGCGCGACAAGGTCAAAGGCTTCACCGGCGTCGTCAGCGACCTTGGCGGCCCGACGGCCAACATGTGGCGCATCGGCTGCAAGAGCGCCGAGATCGAAGCGGCTTGCCGCAAGCCGAGTTGCGTCTATCCCGGCATCTGCTCGAACCTCAATACCGACCACGGCCCGCTGATCAAGCTCTATCGACGCGCGCGCTCGTTGCGCGGCGTGAAGAAGATCCTGATCGGCAGCGGCCTGCGCTACGACCTCGCGGTGCAGTCGCCCGAGTACGTCAAGGAGCTGGTGACGCACCATGTCGGCGGTTACCTGAAGATCGCGCCCGAGCACACCGAAGTCGGGCCGCTCTCCAAGATGATGAAGCCCGGCATCGGCGCTTACGACCGCTTCAAGGCGCTGTTCGACAAGTTCAGCGCCGAGGCCGGCAAGAAGCAGTACCTGATTCCGTATTTCATCGCCGCGCATCCGGGCACCAGCGACGAGGACATGATGAATCTCGCGCTGTGGCTGAAGAAGAACGGCTTCAAGGCCGACCAGGTGCAGACCTTCTATCCGTCGCCGATGGCCACGGCGACGGCGATGTACCACACCGACCTGAATCCGCTCAAAGGCATCAGCCGCAACCCGCAGCGCGCTGAGAAAGTCGATGTCGTGCGCGGCGACCGTCGGCGTCGTCTGCACAAGGCCTTCCTGCGCTGGCACGATCCGAACAACTGGCCGCTGCTGCGCGAGGCGCTGAAGACGATGGGCCGCGCCGACCTGATCGGCAACGGCAAGCAGCACCTGATCCCGACCTACCAGCCGGCCACCGACGGCAGTTACCAGAGCGCCCGGCGCAAGAACTCGACGCCGCGCCGGGGTGCGCTGCTGACCCAGCACACGGGCTTGCCGCCGCGGTCCGGCGTCAAGGCGACCAAGGGCAAGCCCTAGTCATTTATGCGCGAAAAGCTGTCGTCCGAGACACGCCCGGCAGCCCTGCTGTAGCCAGGCAACGCGACCTGAACCGTGCGCGCATCACACCCACTCGCCGATCTCGACGGCATCAAGGGCATCGGCCCCGGCATCTCGGCCAAGATCCTCGACGAGCGCAAGAAGGGCAACTTCAAAGACTGGAACGACCTCGTCGAGCGCGTCAAGGGCATCCGCGAAGGCAACGCCGCCAAGTTCTCCGCCGAAGGCGTGACGGTCAACGGTGCCGGCTTCAAGGGTGCCGCTGCCGCGCCGACGGCGAAGAAGGAAGACAAGCTGAAGGCAGCGCCAGCGGCGGCAACGATGACCGCCGCAGCGCCCGCCGCAGCCGCCAAGCCGGCTGCCGAGAAGAAGGACGCCAAGGCCAAGGCCGAAGAGGCCGCTGCGGCACCGAAGAAATAGTCGCTCGGCGACGACGCCCAACAACGCCCCGCTGATCGCGGGGCGTTTTGCTTTTGCAGTCCATCAGGGAAGCCCCCAAGCAAGGCGTGCCGAGTCTGGCGCGTAAATCACGCACCCCCAAACTCAGGAGTACGTCCATGCGATCTGCCGCCCTCGTTGCGTTGAAGTCCACCGCCGTGGCGATTCTGTTCGCCGGTTGCGCGGCGCCGCCGAGCGGCGCGCCGATGGCCACGGCGACGGGTCCGATGAGCTTCTTCATCACCAGCGCGGGCAGCGGCAAGGGTGCCGATCTGGGCGGCCTGGCCGGCGCCGACGCGCATTGCCAGAAGCTCGCCGCGGCCTCCGGCGCCGCGGGCGCGGGGGCCAAGACGTGGCGCGCCTACCTCAGCGTGGCACCGACTTTTGCTGCGGCGTCCGCACCGGCGGTGCCGGCGGTCAATGCGCGCGACCGCGTCGGCAACGGGCCGTGGTTCAACGCCAAGGGCCAGATGATCGCGCGCGATGTCGCTCACCTGCACAACGGCAACAACATCAGCAAGGACACGGCGCTCGACGAAAAGGGCGCCGTCATCAAGGGCCGCGGCGACACGCCCAACGAGCACGACATCCTCACCGGCTCGCGCGCCGACGGCACCGCCTTCGCGCCGCAACAAGACACCACCTGCGGCGCATGGACCAAGAGCGGCGACGGCTCGGCCATCGTCGGCCACCACGACCGCATCGGCCCGCTGCCGGAGAACTGGGCCAAGTCCTGGAACTTCTCGCACCCGTCGGTCGGGTGCAGCCAGGAGGCGCTGATCCGCACCGGCGGCGCCGGCCGCTTCTACTGTTTCGCCAGCAACTGAAAGACTGAGATGCACACAACTCGAACAACCAAACTCGCGCTCGCTGCGGCCGGCTGCGCAGGCTTCGCGCTCGCG
>JANNJX010000560.1:0-2708 GCA_031396005.1 Burkholderiales bacterium | reverse complement strand
CATCGGCTGGCCGACGATGTCGCCGATGGCGAAGATGTGCGGCACGTTGGTGCGCATCTGGATGTCCACCGGGATGAAGCCGCGCTCGCCGACGATCACGCCGGCTTTGTCGGCGCCGATCTTCTTGCCGTTCGGGCTGCGGCCGACAGCCTGCAGCACGAGGTCGTAGCGCAGCGGGTCTTTCGGCGCGCCCTCGCCTTCGAACTTGACGTAGATGCCGTCCTTCTTCGCTTCGGCGCCGACGGTCTTGGTCTTCAGCATGATGTTGTCGAAGCGCTTGGCGTTCATCTTCTGCCAGACCTTCACCAGATCGCGGTCGGCGCCGAGCATCAGCGAATCCATCATCTCGACCACATCCAGGCGTGCGCCGAGCGTCGAGTACACCGTGCCCATCTCGAGGCCGATGATGCCGCCGCCGATGACGAGCATCTTCTCGGGCTTTTGACGAAGCTCGAGCGCGCCGGTGGAGGTGACGATGCGCGGATCGTCTTTCGGCAGGAACGGCAGCTTCAGGGCCTCGGAGCCGGCGGCGATGACCGCGTTCTTGAACTTGATCGTTTGCGCTTTGCCGTCGGCGCCGGTCACTTTGATGTGATGCGGATCGGCGAACTCGCCCGTGCCTTGCACGACCGTCACCTTGCGCATCTTGGCCATCGCGGCCAATCCGCCGGTCAGCTTGCCGACGACCTTGTTCTTGTGCGCGAGCAGCTTGCCCATGTCGATCTTCGGTGCGCCGAAGGTGATGCCGAGATCGGCAAAGTGGCTCGCTTCGTCCATCACCGCGGCCACGTGCAACAGCGCCTTGCTCGGAATGCAGCCGACGTTCAGGCAGACGCCGCCGAGCGTCGGGTAGCGTTCGACGAGCACCGTCTTCATGCCGAGGTCGGCGGCGCGGAACGCAGCCGAGTAGCCGCCGGGGCCGGCACCGAGGACGAGCATGTCGCACTCCTGATCCACGCCGCCGCTATAGGCGGCAGCGCTCGGCGCTCCCTCCCCCTGCAAGCGGGACGGTTGGGGTGGGGGTACGAGGGGCGGCACCACAGCAGCAGACCCGCTCCCCGGCCCTCCCCCTTGCAGAGCCTGTCCTGAGCCTGTCGAAGCAGGGAGGGAGTCGGACTCCAACATCAGCACCACCGACCCCATCGCCACCTTGTCGCCGATCTTCACCTTCAACTCCTTGACGACACCCGCATGCGACGACGGAATCTCCATCGACGCCTTGTCGCTCTCCACCGTGATCAGCGATTGCTCAGCAGCGACGCTGTCGCCCGGCTTGACGAGCAATTCGATCACCGCGACTTCTGCGAAATCGCCGATGTCGGGTACCTTGACTTCGATCGTGGCCATGCGGGTCACCTTTTCTGATTCAGTTTGATCGTGTACAGCCGCACCGGAGCGGCCGAGTTCTTGTCGAATTCACAACCGGCGGCGACGCCGATGCGCGCCAGTTCGCCCGCGCTCTTCGCGCGCGCGTACGCAGCGTGCATGGCGCCGAGCGCGAACGCGCGGCCCGAGCCGATGGACCAGAAGCGTTCGAACTCGAACACTTCACGGTACGAGTAGACGCCGAACAGGCCCTGCCGATTGGCGATCAGCACCGTGAACTGGCTGCTCTCGTACGGGTCGCTGTCTTCCTCCTTGGTGTTGAGGAAGAACTGCTCTTTCAACTTCGGATGCAGCTTCAAAAAAGTGTCGAAGACTTCATCGCGCGAACCGAGTTTCAACTCATCTTTCGACAGCGCCGCCAGCGCCTTGCGCAGCACCGGAAAATGCGCCGTCGTGCCCGACATGCCGAAGTACGAATCGCCGACCTTGAACAACTTGTCGTTGTTTTCGTAGCCATGCGGCAGGCGCGTGTCGCCGAAGGTGACCAGGCTGTCGGCAGCGATGGCGAGTTGTCCGCCTTTGCGGACGACGCAAACCGTGGTCATCTAGCGAGCTACAACAGAACGCGGCGGAAGTCGGCGAGGATCTGGCCGAGGTACGCGTTGAAGCGCGCCGCCGACGCGCCGTCGATGACGCGGTGGTCCCAACTCAGCGACAGCGGCAACATCAACCGCGGCTGGAAAGCCTTGCCGTCCCACTTCGGTTCGATCGCGCTCTTGCACACGCCGAGGATCGAAACCTCGGGCGCGTTGATGATCGGCGTGAAGTAGCGCCCGCCGATGCCGCCGAGCGAGCTGATCGTGAAGCAGGCGCCCGACATGTCGGCCGGGCCGAGCTTGCCGTCGCGCGCCTTCTTCGCCAACTCGCCCATCTCGGTGCTGATCTGGATCACGCCCTTCTTGTCGGCGTCCTTGACCACCGGCACCACCAGGCCGTTGGGCGTGTCGGCGGCGAAACCGATGTGGAAGTACTTCTTCAGCACCAGTTGTTCACCGTCGAGCGACGAGTTGAAGTCGGGGAATTTCTTCAGCGCCGCCACCGAGGCCTTGATGAGGAAGGCCAGCATCGTCACCTTGACGCCGGACTTCTCGTTTTCCTTGTTGGTGGCATCACGGAAGGCTTCGAGTTCGGTGATGTCGGCATCGTCGTGGTTGGTGACATGCGGGATCACCACCCAGTTGCGGTGCAGGTTGGCGCCGCTGATCTTCTTGATGCGCGACAGATCCTTGCGCTCGACCGGACCGAATTTGGTGAAATCGATCTTTGGCCACGGCAGCAAATTAAGCTCTCCGCCGCCGCCACCTGATGCTGCCGGTGCTTTG
>JANNJX010000533.1:0-2000 GCA_031396005.1 Burkholderiales bacterium | reverse complement strand
CGGCCAGAACCTGCGCATCAACGTCGACAGCGGCGACACCACCACCGACGGCGCGATCGCACCGGTCAGCGGCACGGCGCAGGTCTCGGCCGCGGCCTACACCAACGCGTTCTCCGGCACCACGGCAACGCAGCTCTTCGTACTGGACGCCAGCGCCGGCACGCTGCATCTGCAGGACCCGCCGAACAACGGAACGCTCGGCGTGGGGTTGCCGCTGGGCGTGGCCGCGACCGCGGTCAACGGCTTCGACATCGACGCACGCAACAGCACCGGTTACGCGGTGGTGGGCGCGGCCGGCGTGGCCACGCTGTACTCGGTGAATCTCACCACCGGCGCGGCGGCGAGCGTGGGCGTTGTCGCCGGCGGTGAGGCGATCAAGGGCATCGCGCTGCAACAGCCTGCGGCGCCGCGCGCGCTCGGCCTGACGGCAGACAACCGCCTGGCCGCGTTCGACCCGAAGGCGCCGAACACGATCACCGCCACCGTCTCCATCACGGGCCTGGGCGCCGGCGAAACGGTGGTCGGCATCGACGTCCGTCCGGCCAACGCCATGCTCTATGCGCTGACCAGCGCCGGCAAGCTCTACACGGTGAACGCCGACAGCGGCGCGGCGACGCTCGCAGCGACGCTGGCCGCCGACGTGGCCGACCTGACGGCGCCGTACGCCGGCCTGGCCGACACGACCTTCAGCGTCGACTTCAACCCGGCTGCCGACCGCCTGCGCGTCATCAGCGAGAGCGGGCAGAACCTGCGCATCAACGTCGACACGGGGGCCACCACGACCGACGGCGCCATCAGCCGCACGGGCGTGATCGGCGCGGCCTATACCAACAGCTTCGCCGGCACCACGACGACGGCGCTGTTCGACCTCGACGCCACCACCGACGTGCTGGCGCAGCAGAACCCGCCGAACAACGGCACGCTGGTGGACATCGGCGCGCTGGGCATCGACATCACCGGCACGGCCGGCTTCGACATCGCCGGCGGCGGCAACGGCCTGGTCCTGGCTGCACTGCGCGCGGGCGCAAGCGGGCCGTTCACGCTGTACACGGTGTCGCTGACGACGGGTGCGGCCACGCTCTACCGCAACACCTCGGGCGATGCGGCGCTGTCGGCCATCGGCGGGTCGGGCGGGCCGGCGTTGATCGATCTGGCGATCCGCTACTGAGCGCAGGAGCGCCGCCGCGCGTTGCCGATGGCAGCGCGCGGCGCTATTCGCGTTCAGCGACAACGATGACGAACTCGGCCGGCAGGCGGTACGCCCCCGCCGCGTTGCGCCAGCGCGCGATCGCTTCCAGGTAACGCTGGCGCACGCGCGCACGCACGGCCGGCTCGAAGCGCGACCACGCCAGCGCCACCGGACCACCGACGAAGGCCGCGCCGCAGGCGTCGTCATCGCTTGCGTGGTCGAGCCAGCCCGGCAGGCGCTGCTGCTTGCGCACGCGCAGCCCCACCTGCTCGCAGCGGCGCGCCAGCGTTTCGCCCTGGCCGAGGGCGAAGAACAACGGGCAGACCTCGCTGCGGACTTCGTCGTCGACGATGCCGAACAGCGGCGCCCAGCCGCAGTGCTCGCGCGCCCCCCAGACGGCGAGCGCGACACGGCCGCCGGGGCGCACGACGCGGCGCATCTCGCCGATCGCCGCCACCGGGTCGGGCGTGTACATCAGGCCGAGCGCGCACAACGCCGCATCGAAGCCGGCTCCGGTGACACCCTCCGCGCCGCCGCCCGCAGCGCCCTGCGCACGCTGCAGCGCCTGCGCATCCATGCGCGCGAACGCCGCGTGGCCGAGGCCTTGCGCACGCGCGCTGCGCTGCGCGGCTTCGACCATGCGCCCCGACAGATCGACGCCGAGCACATGGCCGCCCGGCCCGACGCGGCGTGCCGCTTCGAGCGCCACGATGCCGGTGCCGCAGGCCACGTCGAGCACGCGCTCGGCGGGCACGAGCTGCGCGTGTTCGAGCAGCCGGGCGTGCAGCGCTGCCAGCGGCGCCTGCCAGTG
>JANNJX010000529.1:0-1808 GCA_031396005.1 Burkholderiales bacterium | reverse complement strand
CTGGCCACAACCGACTTCCCCGACATCCGGCTCAAGGCCGCGATCCAGTCCGCCGACGAGGGCAACATCCTGTTGATCCCGCGCGAGGGCGGCTACCTGGTGCGGCTGTACGTCGATCTCGGCGAGATCGACCCGAAGCAGCGCGAAGCCTTCCGCGACAAGCACACGCAGGAGTCGGTGATCGCGACGGCGCAGCGCGTGTTGCGCCCGTACACGCTCGACGTGAAGAGCGTCGTCTGGTTCGCGGTCTACCAGGTCGGCCAGCGCGTCACCGACCGCTTCGACGATGTGCCCGCGGATCAGGCCGGCTCGCGCCTGCCGCGCGTCTTCATCGCCGGCGATGCTTGCCACACGCACAGCGCGAAGGCCGGCCAGGGCATGAACGTGTCGATGCAGGACGCGTTCAACCTCGGCTGGAAACTCGCCGCCGTGCTCGACGGGCGTGCCAGGCCGGAGCTGCTGCGCACCTACTCGAAAGAGCGCCATGCCATCGCCCAGCAACTGATCGACTTCGACAAGGAGTGGTCGAAGATCATGGGTTCACCGCCCAAGGATCCGAGCCGCCCGGAACTCGGCGGTGTCGATCCGCAAGAGCTGCAGGCGTACTTCGTCAAGTCGGGTCGCTACACCGCGGGTGTGGCGACGCACTACGCGCCGACGACGGTGCTGACGGCCGAGGCCACGCATCAGGATCTCGCCAAAGGCTTCACGATCGGCATGCGTTTTCACTCGGCGCCCGTCGTGCGCCTGGCCGACGCCAAGCCGGTGCAGCTCGGGCATGCCGCGCGTGCCGACGGCGCGTGGCGCATTTACGCCTTTGCCGATGCGAGCGGCAAGCGACTGCGCGAGCTCGCTGGCTTCCTGGCGGAGTCACCGAACTCGCCGATCCGTCGCTTCACCCCGGCGAGCGCCGACATCGACAGCGTCATCGACGTGCGCGCCGTGTTCCAACAAGGGCACCGCGAGCTGGAGGTGGACGAGCTGCCGCAGGTCCTGCTGCCGCGCAAAGGCAGCTTCGGCCTGATCGACTACGAGAAGGCCTACTGCCCCGATCCGAAGAACGGCGCCGACATCTTCGATCGGCGCGGCATCGATCGCGCGCTGGGAGCGATCGTCGTCGTCCGTCCCGACCAGTACGTCTCGAACGTCCTGCCGCTGGACGCGCATAACGAACTCGCCGCGTTCTTCGGCAGGTTCCTGCTGTCCGCGGCCGTGCCGAAGCCCGTGAGCGCGCTGTGAAGCGGCCTGCCTCACCGGCCATGAGCGTCGGTCGAGCGTGTATATTTTGCTTCTCCTTCGAGGACGCAAAACATGACAACTTCGTCTCGAGAGTCCGCCGCTAAAGCGAAGCGCGCCAAAAAAGCGGTGCCCAAAGCGCGCAGCGCCCGATCGAAACCGACCGCTGTGAAACGGACCAAAAAGTCGGCAACCAACGTTGCCATCAAGACAGAACTTGCACCCGCGGTTGCCATTGCGTTGTTGGACAAGACCGAACAATCGCCCGGCGATGCCGCGCCCGCGCTCGATTGTCTGGCTGCAGGAGCGGCGCCTTCGGACACCGAAGGCAAGGTGCGCGTGGAGCTTTTGTTCGAGAACGGCGCCGTATTGCCGGTCGAGATGAGCACCGATGCGGGAGCCGCCCTGTCGAAGGGGCTTTCAGCGGAAGTGCCCAAGAAATAGTCTGACGCCCGACGAGCTCGCATCACCATGACATCGTCTCCGAGCGCAGCACCCACGCCCTCCGCCACCCCGAACGCTTTGGAAGCGGCGCTGGATCAAAGCCACGACGTCAAGGCCAAGGTGGAAGC
>JANNJX010000469.1:0-3033 GCA_031396005.1 Burkholderiales bacterium | reverse complement strand
TGATGATGCCGCCGAGCATGACGGCGCCCATCACCATCATCGCGTTGGCGTCGCCCTTGCTCGCATTGACGAACTGCGCCAGGCCGATCGCGCCGGCCGCGCCGCCCTTGTTCTCGTAGTTCACCGACGCGGCCACGCCGGCGTCCTGCAATGCCTTGCCGAGCGCGCGGCCGGTGGTGTCCCAGCCGCCGCCAGGGTTGGCCGGGATCATCATCTTCAGGTTGGCATTGGCCTTTGCCGTCAGCGGCAAGGCGCCGGCCGCGGCCAGAACAGCGAGGGTGCGGAGGAAGTCTTGTCGTCGCATGAAAGTGTCTCCAGGATTCGAGGTGGACGGGCGCGATCATGCCTCTATCGACGCCCGCAGCAGGTACCTAGAATCCCGCTGATGCGATTGGACAAATGGTTGTGGGCGGCGCGGTTCTTCAAGACGCGCAGCCTGGCTGCGGAAGCGGTCGATCGCGAGCGTGTGCGGGTCAATGATGCCCCCGCCAAGCCGGCTAAAGAGCTGCGGGTCGGCGACCGCGTGGCACTGAAGCAGAACGGCGGGCTCGTCCGCATCGTCGTCGTGCAGGGCTTGTCGCCCTTCCGCGGTCCTGCCGTCGTGGCGCAGACCTTGTACGCCGAAACCGCCGACAGCCTCGCCGCGCGCGAGCAGGCCGCCGAGGCCCGCCGCCTGGCACCGGAGCCGGCGGCGGCGCTGACGCAGGGCCGCCCCACCAAGCGCGAACGCCGCGACATCGACAAGGCGGGTAGCGGGTGGCAGCGCTGGAGCGCCTCCCTCGACGACCGCTGAAAAAACTCTGCGAAAACCCTACGGACGCTATTGATATGGCTCCGCATCGCCCCATTTACGCGCGAGCGCTGAATCTTTGACGCCCCATGAACAACGACCGCAACGACCCCATCGAGCCCTACCTGACCCCGCCGCCACCGCCGGCTGCCGACAACAGCGCGCCGGTGCAGCCCGAAAGCGCCACCGAGCTGCAGCTCACGGAATTGCAAGCACAGGTGTCCGAGCTCAATGACGCCTTCCTGCGCGCCAAGGCCGAGGCCGAGAACGTGCGCCGGCGCTCTGAGGAAGAGCTGTCGAAGGCGCGCAAGTTCGCCGTCGAGTCGTTCGCCGAAAGTCTGCTGCCGGTGATGGACAGCCTGCAAGCCGCGATCGCGCAGCCCGAAGCCAACACGGCGCAGGTGCTCGAAGGCGTGCATGCGACGCTGCGCCAATTGTCGTCGGCGCTGGAGCGCAACCGCGTCACCGAAGTCGCGCCGCCGGCCGGCACCAAGTTCGACCCGCACCAGCACCAAGCCATCAGCGTGGTGCCGGCCGAGCAGGAAACCAACACCGTGGTCGCCGTTCTGCAGAAGGGTTACCTGATCGCCGACCGCGTGCTGCGCCCGGCGCTCGTCACCGTGGCCGGACCGAAGGCGTAATTCACACGCTGCGAGCCTTGAAAGCGGCGCAGTTATCCATAACTCGAAGACAACCAGCGGATTCCCGTTTTCAGGAGCACTTCAAATGGCAAAGATCATCGGCATCGACCTCGGCACGACGAACTCGTGCGTGGCCATCATGGAAGGCAACACCACCAAGGTGATCGAGAACAGCGAAGGTGCGCGCACCACGCCGTCGATCATTGCCTACCAGGAGGACGGTGAAGTTCTGGTCGGCGCCAGCGCCAAGCGCCAGGCGGTGACCAACCCGCGCAATACGCTGTATGCCGTCAAGCGCCTGATCGGCCGCAAGTTCACCGAAGGCGAAGTGCAGAAGGACATCGGCCTGATGCCCTACAAGATCGCTGCTGCCGACAACGGCGACGCCTGGGTCGAGGTGCGCGGCAAGAAGCTGGCGCCGCCGCAGGTTAGCGCCGAGGTGCTGCGCAAGATGAAGAAGACGGCCGAGGACTATCTCGGCGAAGAGATCACCGAAGCGGTCATCACTGTGCCGGCCTACTTCAACGACTCGCAGCGCCAGGCAACCAAGGACGCCGGCCGCATTGCGGGTCTGGACGTGAAGCGCATCATCAACGAGCCGACCGCCGCTGCGCTCGCGTTCGGCCTCGACAAGCACGGCAAGGGCGACCGCAAGATCGCGGTGTACGACCTCGGTGGCGGCACCTTCGACATCTCGATCATCGAGATCGCCGACGTCGATGGCGAGATGCAGTTCGAAGTGTTGTCAACCAACGGCGACACCTTCCTCGGCGGCGAAGACTTCGACCAGCGCGTCATCGACTACATCATCGGCGAGTTCAAGAAAGACCAGGCGGTCGATCTGTCGAAGGACGTTCTCGCGTTGCAGCGCCTGAAGGAAGCAGCCGAGAAGGCGAAGATCGAGCTGTCGTCATCGACGCAGACCGACATCAACCTGCCCTACATCACGGCCGATGCGTCAGGCCCGAAGCATCTGAATTTGAAGCTGACGCGCGCCAAGCTGGAGTCGCTGGTTGAAGACCTGATCGACAAGACGATCCGGCCGTGCGAAGTGGCGATCAAGGACGCCGGTGTCAAGACCAGCGAGATCGACGACGTGATCATGGTCGGCGGCATGACGCGCATGCCGCGCGTGCAAGAGCAGGTCAAAGGCTTCTTCGGCAAGGAGCCGCGCAAGGACGTGAACCCGGATGAGGCCGTCGCCGTGGGCGCTGCTATTCAAGGCCAGGTGCTCGGTGGCGACCGCAAGGACGTATTGCTGCTCGACGTGACGCCGCTGTCGCTCGGCATCGAGACGCTCGGTGGCGTGATGACGAAGATGATCAAGAAGAACACGACGATCCCGACGAAATTCAGCCAGGTGTTTTCGACCGCCGACGACAACCAGCCGGCGGTGACGATCAAGTGCTACCAGGGCGAGCGCGAGATGGCCGCGGGCAACAAGTCGCTCGGCGAGTTCAACTTGGAAGGCATCCCTCCGGCGCCGCGTGGCCTGCCGCAGATCGAGGTGGCGTTCGACATCGACGCCAACGGCATCCTGCACGTGCATGCCAAGGACAAAGGCACCGGCAAGGAGAACAAGATCACGATCAAGGCCAACTC
>JANNJX010000418.1:0-3906 GCA_031396005.1 Burkholderiales bacterium | reverse complement strand
CCTTCCAGGATCAGCGGGTTGATCTCGGCCAGACTGGCGTCGGTGCCCATGTAGCAGGCATAGAGCTTTTTCAGCACATCGACGGCCTGGGCCTTGCTGGCGGCCGGCACGCCGATGCCGTCGGCGAGTTCACCTGCCTGCGCGTCGGTCAGACCCGCGGCGGGATCGACGAAGACCTTGATGATCTTCTCCGGCGTGCTGTGCGCCACCTCTTCGATGTCCATGCCGCCTTCGCTGCTGGCCATCATCGCCACCTTCTGCGTCGCCCGGTCGGTGAGCGCGGCGACGTAGTACTCCTTCTTGATGTCCGCGCCTTCTTCGATCAGCAGACGGCGCACCTTCTGGCCGACGGGGCCGGTCTGGTGCGTCTTCAACTGCATGCCGAGTATTTGGCCCGAAAGCGTTTCGACCTCCGCCATCGAGCGCGCGAGCTTCACACCGCCGCCTTTGCCGCGGCCGCCGGCATGGATCTGCGCCTTGACGACCCAGACGCTGCCACCGAGTTTCTGCGCAGCCTCGTTGGCTTCGCGCACCGAGAAGGCCGGGTAGCCGCGCGGCACGGGCACGCCGAACTGGCGCAGGACTTCCTTGCCTTGGTATTCGTGGATCTTCATGGGAGTGCTGCGGGCCGGGAATGCACCGCAGGGTCAGGCAGTTGGGGGGCGCAGTGAATTTAGCATGGTGCGCTGCACCAAGACTGACGCGCGAGCGTGACGGTCAGTCGTCGTTGCTGCCCTTGACGACGCGGCGGATCACGTCGCTCGCAAAGCCGCGGCCGGCGAGAAAGCGCATTTGCTTGGCGCGCAGCGCCGCGTCCGTGGCCGGCTCGGCGCCGAAACGGCGCGCCCACAGCGCCTGGGCGCGCGCGAACTCGCTGGCGCGCAGGCGCTCTGCCATGTCGGTGTCGAGCGTCGTTCCGTGCTGGCCCAGCTCGTAGGTGATGCGGCGCTGGCCGAAGCGGGCGGCGCGCGCGTGGACGCGTGATTCGACGAAGCGCGCTTCGCTCAAATAGCTGTTCTCTGCCAGCCAGTCGAGCAAGGTCTCGACTTCAGTCGCGCGGTCGCTCGCAGTCACGTCGGCTGCCGCCGCCTCATCACGCAGCCGTGCCGCACGCATCAGCTTGCGCCGCAGCTCGATGCGGCTGTGCTCGCGCTGCGAAAGCCATTGCAGCGCGCGGCCTTTCAGCGATAGGGGCGGCCGGGCCGCCACACTGGGCCCCTCAGGCCTTCTTTTCGCTTCCGGGCACAGTGGCCGCGGCGACGGCGATCAGCGGAATGCCCATCGACTCGCGCACCTTGTTCTCGATTTCGACGGCCACGTCGACGTTCTCGCGCAGGAACTCGCGCGCGTTGTCCTTGCCCTGGCCGATCTTTTCGCCGTTGTAGGCGTACCAGGAGCCGGACTTCTCGAGGATGTGAGCGTTGACGCCCATGTCGATGATCTCGCCCTCGCGGCTGATGCCTTCGCCGTAGAGGATGTCGAACTCGGCCGTCTTGAACGGCGGGCTGACCTTGTTCTTGACGACCTTGACCTTGGTTTCGCTGCCGATGACCTCTTCACCCTTCTTGATGCTGCCGGTGCGGCGGATGTCCAGGCGCACCGAGGCGTAGAACTTGAGCGCGTTGCCGCCGGTGGTGGTTTCCGGGTTGCCGAACATGACACCGATCTTCATGCGGATCTGGTTGATGAAGATGACCATGGTGTTGGTCTTCTTGATGTTGGCGGTGAGCTTGCGCAGGGCCTGGCTCATCAGGCGAGCTTGCAGGCCGGGCAGGGAGTCACCCATCTCGCCTTCGAGTTCGGCCTTGGGCGTGAGCGCGGCCACCGAGTCGATGACGATCAGGTCGATCGAGCCCGAGCGCACCAGCGCATCGACGATCTCGCGCGCTTGCTCGCCGGTGTCGGGTTGGCTGATCAGCAGCTCTTGCAGATTGACGCCGAGCTTCTGCGCATATTGCGCGTCGAGCGCGTGCTCGGCGTCGATGAAGGCGCAGGTGCCGGCCACCTTCTGCATCTGGGCGATGACCTGCAGCGTCAGCGTCGTCTTGCCGCTGGATTCCGGGCCGTAGATCTCGATCACGCGGCCGCGCGGCAGGCCGCCGATGCCCAGCGCAATGTCCAGGCCGAGCGAGCCGGTGGACACGGCCTCGATGGCGTCGACCACCTCGCCGTCGCCCAGGCGCATGATCGAGCCCTTGCCGAATTGCTTCTCGATCTGCGCCAGCGCCGCTTGCAGGGCCTTGGCTTTTTCGGTGTTGAGGGCTTTGACGGGGGCGTCCATGCGAGGTCTCCGGTAGAAGGCTTGGGGGATGCGGCGTATTGTGCGCGACAACTGGATATTCGTACAGGTTTGTTTTCCGTCAAGCGGGGGCGGACCGAGGCTCCCTAGAATTTCAATCAGGAGATGAAGGCGATGCGCGTGCTGGTGGCGGAAGACGATACGGTGCTGGCCGACGGCCTGCTGCGCTCGCTGCGCGCCGCTGGTTATGCAGCCGACCATGTGGCCTCGGGCAGCGAGGCCGAAGCGGCGCTGGCCTCGCACGAATTCGATCTGGTCATCCTCGACCTGGGTCTGCCCAAGGTGCACGGCCTGGAAGTGCTGCGCAAGTTTCGCGCCCGCGGCTCGGCCACGCCGGTGCTGATCCTGACCGCGGCCGACAGCGTCGAGCAGCGCGTCAAGGGCCTGGACCTCGGCGCCGACGATTACATGGCCAAGCCGTTTTCGCTGCAGGAGTTGGAAGCCCGAGTGCGCGCGCTGATGCGGCGCGGCTTGGGTACGGCCAGCAACGTGTTGAAGCACGGCCCCCTGACCTTCGACGCCACCGGCCGCGTCTGCCACATCAACGAGCAGATGATCGACCTCTCGGCGCGCGAGATCTCACTGCTCGAAGTGCTGTTGCAACGCGCCGGCCGCCTGGTCAGCAAGGACCAGCTCGTCGAGCGTCTGTGCGAGTGGGGCGAGGAGGTCAGCACCAACGCCATCGAGGTCTATGTGCACCGCCTGCGCAAGAAGATCGAGCAGGGGCCGATCCGCATCGCCACCGTGCGCGGGCTGGGTTACTGCCTCGAAAAGATAACGTCGTGATGACCGCCCCTCGGCCGCTTCGCGTCCACTCCCCCGAGGAGAGAGTCAGGCCGACGCTTGGGAGCGGCCCGGCGCTGGCCTGACCCGAGTGCCCGAGAAGAGCTCGCCAAGCGCAAAGCCGCAGCGCTCGCTGTTCGGCGACATCCTCGACTGGCTGCTGGTGCCGCTGCTGCTGCTGTGGCCGCTGTCGGTGATCATCATCTGGGTGTCGGCTCAGGCCATCGCCAACCGGCCGTTCGACCGCGAGCTGGCCGAGACCGCGCGCACGCTGGCGCGGCTCGTCATCGTGCCGCCGGCGCCCGCGCTGCGCGCACGGATCAACCTGCCGGAAGTCTCGGTCGACCTTCTGCGCGGCGAAGAGTCGGACAACTTCTACTTCCAGGTCCTGGGCACGCGCGGCGAGCATGTGGCTGGCGACCGTGTCTTGCCGGTGCCCGAGGAAACGCCGCGCGACGACGGCGAGGTGCGGCTGCGCGACGACGAACTCGATGGCCGGACGGTGCGCGTGGCCTATCTGTGGGTGCCCGCCGCGGCAGCGTCGCCCGACGGCCTGGCGTCGCCGCTGGTGCTGCCATTGGTTCAAGTGGCCGAGACGCTCGACAAGCGCTCGCAACTGGCCACCGAGATCGCACGCGGCGTCATGTTTTCGCAGTTCACCATCCTGCCGCTGGCGGTGGTGCTGATCTGGTTTGCGCTGTCGCGCGGCCTGCGCCCGCTCGACGAGCTGCAGCGCCGCATCCGTCAGCGCGCCATCGGCGACCTGTCGCCGATCGACGAGAGCGCGGCGCCGGAAGAGGTCAGCCCGCTGGTGGCGGCGATCA
>JANNJX010000347.1:0-2644 GCA_031396005.1 Burkholderiales bacterium | reverse complement strand
CGGCCGCACCTTCAAGCCCAACAGCAGCAACGGCACCGACCACGCCTGGGGCAACCACCACCTGGTGCTCGGCGGCGCGGTGCGCGGCGGGCGCACCTACGGCACCTACCCGACGCTGGCGCTGGGCGGGCCGGACGACGTCGGCGAGCAGAGCTGGGAGCAGCAGGGCCGCTGGATCCCGACGACCTCGGTCGATCAGTACGCCGCGACGCTGCTGGCCTGGTTCGGCGCCGACGCCGGCACGCTCGACGCGGTGCTGCCGAACCTGCGCAACTTTGGTTCGGCGAGGAATATGGGCTTCGTCTGATCGCATCGGCGTCGGCCCGTCCGGCACCGCTGCAGTCTGTCAGCCCGCTGCGGCGGCGGGTCGCGACAGCCGGATGCGGCGCGGCGGGGGTGGCTAGAGTCTGGGCATGTCCACTGCCGTCCCGTCGCCGCCCCAGCCCCCGCCACCGCCCCGCGCGACGACCTGGGGCGAGCGCTTTGCGCCGCTGGTGCGCGCCTTCCACGTCTACGCCAACTGGCTGGTGTCGATCAGCTGGAAGCGCTTCTTCCTGTTGTCGCTGCTGTTGCTGATCGCCAGCGGCATCCTGCAGAACATCCCGCCGTTCACCTGGACGATTTCCGAGACGGTCGAGACGCTGCCGCCGAAGAAGGTGGTGATCGTGCCGAAGCCGCCCAAACCACCCGCAGCGCCGAGCGCTCCCGACGCCAAGAACGAAGCGCTGATCAAGATCGAACGGCCGAAGGACGGCAAGGAAGAGTCGGTCGAGATCTCGATCGGCAAGCATGGCGTGCGCATCACCCCGCACCACGCGCCGGCTGCGGCATCCGCGGCTGCGGCTGCGGCTTCGGCAGCGCAGGCCGCGGCGAACGCCGGGCGCACGGCGCGCGGGATCGAGGACAAGGGCATCAGCATCGTCGTGCCGCCGGGCAGCAGCGACGAGGTGCGCCGGGCGATCGAAGAAGCGCGCGACGGCATCCGCGAGGCGATCCGCGGCGCGAAAGAAGACGCCGAGCTGGCCAAGCGCGACGCCGAAGAGGCAGTGCGCGACGCCGAACGCGCGATCGAGGATCTGCGGGGCGGCAGCCTGCGCACGCGCATCAACCGCAGCAGCCTGGGTGAAGCGCTGCCTGAACTGGCTTTCCTGTGGATCATCGGCTCGGCGATCTTGAAGGCCAGCTACAAGCGCCAACTGCGTGCCCAGGCCGAGGCGGCGCAGGCCACCGAAGTGGCCGAGAGCGAGCAGTTGAAGCGCCAGGTGGTCGAAGCGCGCATGGCGGCGATGCAGGCGCAGGTGGAGCCGCACTTTCTGTTCAACACGCTGGCCTCGATCGACCACCTGATCGAAACCGACCCGCCGCGCGCCAGCCAGATGCAGAAGAACCTGATCGCGCTCCTGCGCGCGTCGATGCCGACGATGCGCGAGGCCAGCAGCAACGGCGCGCCGCGCGACCTGGCGCGCGAGATGGCGATGGTGCGGCCGTACCTCGAGATCCTGAAGGTGCGCATGGAAGAGCGCTTGCGGGTGCGCCTCGACGTGCCCGACGGGCTTCTTTCGGCCGAGTTCCCGCCGATGATGATCCAGAGCCTGGTCGAGAACGCGATCAAGCATGGCCTGGAGCCGAAGGCCGAGGGCGGCGAATTGGCCGTCAAGGCGGAGATCGTGCATGGCAAGCTGAACCTCGTCGTCGCCGACACCGGCCTGGGCTTCGGCAAGGCAGCGACGGCCGGCACCGGCGTCGGCCTGGCCAACATCCGCGAGCGCCTGCAATTGCTGTACGGCCGCGAGGCGAGCGTGACCGTCACCGAGAACAAGCCGAGCGGCACGGTGGTGACGATCGCCGTGCCGTACCGCAGCGTGACGTCCGCCGGGGCCAGCGCATGACGCTGTGGCTCGTCTTCTGGGCGACGCTGCTGGTGTCGCTGGTGGTCGGCGGGTTCGTCGCCTGGCTGCTGACCGATGTCCTGCCGCCGGGCACCGTGATCACCGTCGATGGCGAGCGCTTCGTGCTGCCGGCGTTTACGCACGCCGGCCAGTGGTTGGGGGCGCTGCTGGTGGTGCTGATCGCGTCGCTGGCGATCGTCGTCATCGTGCCGGTGCTCGCCGTGCTGGCGCTGGTGGTGCCGGCCGCCGTCGGCGGGCTGGGCATCGCGCTGTCGCTGCTGGTCGCAGTGTTGGTGCTGTGGCCCTTCGTCCTGCTCGGGCGCTGGCTGTGGAAGGCGCGCCGCAAGCCGACGACAATCCCGGCATGAACACCGCTGCTCCCCGAGCCGTGCTCGCCGACGACGAGCGCCTGATGCGCGAACAGCTTCGTGCGCGACTGGCCGAAGCCTGGCCCGAGCTGCAACTGGTCGCCGAAGCGAAGAACGGCGCCGAGGCGGTGGCGCTGGTGGCCGAGCACCGGCCCGACATCGTCTTCCTCGACATCCGCATGCCGGGCCTGACCGGCGTCGACGCCGCCAAGCAGATCGCGCAGATGGAGGTCGGCGACGACGAGCTGCTGCCCGAGATCGTCTTCATCACCGCGTATGACCAGTACGCCGTCGAAGCCTTCGAGCAGGGCGTGGCCGACTATGTGCTGAAGCCGGCCGAACGCGAGCGGCTGGCGGTGACGGTGGCGCGCATCAAAAAGCGCCTCG
>JANNJX010000334.1:0-3596 GCA_031396005.1 Burkholderiales bacterium | reverse complement strand
CGCAGCGACAAGCGCATCGTCATCGACACGCTGCTGCCGAAAGAACCCGGCCGCTTCTCCTGGGGCGGCCACCTCGGCGCGCAGATGCAGCAGCCGGTGGTCGAGGAGATCGAGTCGACGAAAGGAACGACGCTCGTCTTCACCAACGTGCGCTCGCAAGCCGAGATCTGGTACCAGTTGCTGCTCACCGCGCGGCCCGAGTGGGCAGGGCAGATCGCGCTGCACCACGGCTCGCTCGACCGCAGCGTGCGCGAGTGGGTCGAGGCCGGGCTGAAAGACGGATCGCTCAAGGCCGTGGTCGCCACGTCGAGCCTCGACCTCGGCGTGGACTTTTTGCCTGTGGAGCGCGTGCTGCAGATCGGCAGCCCGAAAGGCGTGGCGCGGCTGTTGCAACGCGCCGGACGCAGCGGCCACGCACCGGGGCGAGCCAGCCGCGTCACGCTGGTGCCGACGAACACGCTCGAGCTGGTCGAGGCGGCTGCCGCGCGGCGCGCCGCGCAAGCGGGCCGCGTGGAGTCGCGCGTGTCGCCGGACAAGCCGCTCGACGTGCTGGTGCAGCACCTGGTGACGGTGGCGCTCGGTGGCGGCTTCGATGCAGACGCGCTGTTCGACGAAGTGCGCACCGCGGCGGCGTATGCGCAACTCACCGGGGACGAGTTCGACTGGTGCCTGGCCTTCGTCGAGCGCGGTGGCACGAGCCTCGGCGCGTACCCGCAGTACCACCGCGTCGTCCGCGGCGAAGACGGCGTCTATCGCGTGCCCGATCGTGGCATCGCGATGCGCCACCGCTTGCAGATCGGCACCATCGTCAGCGACGCCTCGATCACCGTCGCATGGCTGTCGGGCGGCAAGATCGGCAGCGTCGAAGAAGGTTTCATCGCGCGGCTGAAGGCTGGCGACTGCTTCATCTTCGCCGGCCGTGTGCTCGAGTACGTGCGCACGCAGGACATGACCGCGTACGTGCGCAAGGCGACGAAGAGCCGAGGCGTCGTGCCGGCCTGGGGCGGCACGAAAATGGCGTTGTCCGAGGCGATGACGGACATGGTGCAGGAACTTTTGTTCAGCAGTGCGCAGGGCGATTTTCTCGAGCCGGAGATGCAGGCTGCGCAGCCGATGCTGGCCACGCAGGCGCGGCTGTCGCAATTGCCGCGGCCGGGCGTGCTGTTGATCGAGCGCTTTCAATCGGCCGAAGGGCACCACCTGTTTGTTTACCCGTTCGCCGGCCGCAACGTGCACATGGGTCTGGCGCAGTTGCTCGCCTGGCGTCTGGCGCGCGCGCAGCCGAACACGTTCTCGCTGTCGATCAACGATTTCGGGCTGGAGCTGCTGGCAGTGCAACCGGTCGATCCCGCGCCGCTGCAGGACGGCAGCATCTTCAGCACGCGCGAGCTGATGGCCGACGTGCTGCAGAGCCTGAACTCGGGCGAGCTCGCTCAGCGGCGCTTTCGCGAAATCGCGCGCGTCGCCGGCCTCGTCTTCAGCGGCTACCCCGGCGCGCCGAAGAGCATGAAGCAGGTGCAGGCCTCATCGAGTCTGTTCTGGGAGGTCTTTCGCAAGTACGACGCCGGCAACCAGTTGCTGACGCAGGCCGAGCGCGAGGTGCTGGCGCAGGAGTTGGAACTCGAACGACTGCGCAGCAGCCTGAAGCGCATGGCGTCGCAGCATGTGGAGCTGGTGACGCTGCGAACGCCGAGCCCGTTTGCGTTGCCGTTGATGGTGGAGCGCTTTCGTGAAGAGCTGTCCACCGAGAAGCTGGCCGACCGCCTGCAGCGCATCTTGGCGAACGCGCAAGCCGTGCTCGATGGCACGGAAGTGGCGGCCGAACCCGCACGGCGCAGCCCACGTCGGAAGCGACAATCGGTTTGAAGATGCTGAACAACATCGTCCGTCATGCCAGCAAGGCGCGCTTGACCACAAAGCTGCTCGCGCTGTGGAAGCTGGTGCGTCACCGCGATACGCCGCGCGCACCGAAGCTGATCGCCTTGTTGGTGCTCGCCTATGCGCTGTCGCCGATCGACCTGATCCCGGACTTCATTCCGGTGATCGGCCTGCTCGACGACGTGATCCTGGTGCCGATCGGCATCGCGCTGGCGGTGCGGCTGACGCCGCCGCACCTGTGGCAGGCGCGAATGGCTGAAGCCGAAGCCAGCGCCGACAAGCTGCCGCGGTTGTGGTGGGGCGTGTTGTTGATCGTGCTCGTCTGGTTGCTGCTGCTCGGTTTGTTCGCGTGGTGGCTGGCCAGCGTGTTTTCGTGGGGGGTGTAGATATGAAACGCATCGTCGTCGTCTCGTTGTTGTGGGTGCTGGGCAGCGCCGGCATTCACGCCGCCCCGCAACCGAAGAAAGAGAAACCGCCGCCAGAGCCGACCGAATTCACCGGCCAGGTCAGCCGCATCGTCGACGGCGACACGCTGTGGCTGAAGACCGCGCCCGACGCCGAGCCGATGGTGATCCGCATCGAGGGCATCGACGCGCCGGAGCGCTGCCAGGCCGGCGGCGCCGACGCCACGCAGGCGCTGACCAAGCTGGCCTTGAACCGCAACGTCAGCGTGCGCATCGTCGCCCGCGACGAGCACGCGCGCGTCGTCGGCAAGGTGTTCGACGGCACGGTGGACGTCGGCGACCGCATGGTGCGCGATGGCCACGCCTGGAGCGCGCGCTTCAAGTACGACCGTGGGCCGTACGTGGCCGAGGAGCGCATGGCGATTGCGCTCAAGCGCGGCTTGCACGGCGAGGGCGGCGCAGTGATGCCGCGCGACTTTCGGCAGCGCAACGGGCCTTGCGAGGGCGTCGTCGCGCCGTCACCGTCCGGCGTTGCGCCCAAGGCGGCAACGCCGGCAGCGGCGGCGGTGACGGCGTCGCTCGCCGGCCGCTATCGTTGCGACGGCCGTGTGCATTGCTCGCAGATGGCCTCGTGTGAAGAAGCGACCTGGTTCCTCAAGAACTGCCCCGGCACGAAGATGGATGGCGACAACGACGGCGTGCCTTGCGAGGCGCAGTGGTGTCGACGGTAGGACGCTACAGCAGCCGCAGTGCCTTCAACAGCGGCCCGCGCTCGCCGCCCGCGTCGGCGAGTCCAGCCAAACGGGCGATGAACTGATCTCGCGTCGCCGCGCCGGCCGCAGCGCGGCGCACCAGCAGCGCGGCCAGCGGGCCGACATGCTGCGTCAGCATCTGCTCGGCCTGATGCAGCAAGCACTCCTCCAGTGGCACGGGCTGCGCGGCGTTCTCGAGCACGTCATGCAACACCGGCACCACGACGCCTGTCGGCGGATGCGTGGCCGGCCCACGCTGCGTGCGGCCGGTGGGTTCTGCCAACACGACGCGCATCTGTTTGATGAACGCGCCGCGCCGCGCCGCCGGCAGCGCCTCGTTGGCGACGCGCAGCAACAGCGCATCGACGCTCGTATCGCCATGGGCCGCGGCGCGGCGCACGATGCACTCTGCCATCGGCCCGAGGTCGTCGAGCAGCTCGGCGGCCAGGCGCGCCAGCACCGCGTCGGTGAAGGCTTTCAGCTTTGCACGGGGCGCAGGCGCAGGCGCCGGCGTCGGTGGCGTTGCATCGGGCACGGCGCTGCGAACGTTGGTTGAGGGGTG
>JANNJX010000230.1:0-2770 GCA_031396005.1 Burkholderiales bacterium | reverse complement strand
GCGCAGTGCTACATCGCGCGCCACGCCGCCCATCCGGGCAAGGTGATCCTGTCGAGCACGACGCACCACATGGGTCTGGCGCGCAAGTTGAAGATGTTCGAGAAACTCGGCGGCACGACAGCGCGCGCCGCGGCTGAGTCGTTCTGGACGAGGCCCAACGCGCAGACCTGGGCCGAGTACAACCGCGTCTGCAAGCGCCACTACAACACCACGCCGCAAGACGAAGCGGCCGGTGAGCGCACGGTTTTCAACACCGACATCCTTTTCGCCTCCGCCGCCGGCGAGCAGCAGACGATGAACCTGCTGCCCGGCTTGGCGCGCGCGGCATGTCCGGTGCTCGTCATGGCCGGCGACGTCGATCCGGTGACGCCGATCGAAGACGCACAAGAGATCGCCGCCGCGCTGCCGCCGCAGTGGGTGCAGTTCGAGCGTTTCGCCAACGTCGGCCACGGCGCGTGGCGCGATGACGCGGCCGCAGCGTTTGCGGTGCTGCGCCGCTTCATCACGGCAGACTGAGTTCAGCCTGCGCGCGAACGCACGGCGCGCAGCAGCGCTGCCGTCTCCTCGTCGGGCCGCGCGGCGAGCTTGCGGTACTGCTCGCCACCGGGCGTGCGCGCGAGCAGTTCCTGCACGACCAGCTCACGCCGCAGCAGGCAGTGGTCGCCGAAGGCGTGGTGTGCGTTGAGCACCTCGTTGACCTCACGCTCGCTGTAGCGGCGCTTGCCGTCGAAGGCCATCCACAGGCACCACAGCGCCAGCACCTGCTCGGCGCGCTTGGTCGGCCAGCGCAGCAGACGCGCCTGCGCATCGAAAACGCGCAGCGTGCGATCGGCGGCCGCGGTCAGCGCGGGGTGCTTGGGGCCGTGCCAGCGGTGCGGCGCAGGCGCTGCGCTCGCCGCAGACTTTGCCGCCGCCTTCAACGCTTGCACGTTGCGGTGGCCCGCGGCGCGCGCCAGCAGGTTCAGCATTTCGACATGGCCGGGCAGACCGGCGCCGCTGTCCAGCCGCGCGGCGAGTTGCGTGCGCAGCGCCTTCGCAAAAGCCGAAAGATCGGCCGCCACCAGGGGCGTGCGTTCGCGTTCGGCAGACGTGGGGGTGTTCATCGCATCGATGCTCCATCTGATCCGCGCTCGAATCCGCGTCGGTGGAACCAACGGGTGCCGGGGGTTGCCCTTGCCAGCCGGGCGCGGGGGGATGCACCGGGACTGCAAACAAGTGATGGCAGGTTTAGCGCGAGACAGACTCTCGCTGGCAACGACCTGGGTGAACTGCCGACCGAGGCCAAAGTTTAGCGGCCTTGCGGCTAGACTTTTGCGCTTCTCCCTAATTGCACAGAGGTTCCGCCATGGCCATGGACGTAGTCGACTACGAGATCAAGGGCTCCGAGATGCAGTTCGTCGAGGTCGAACTCGACCCGGGCGAGGCGGCGATCGGCGAGGCCGGCAGCATGATGTTCATGGAAGCCGGTATCGGCATGGACACCATCTTCGGCGACGGCTCGGCCAGTCAGGGAAGTGGTCTGTTCGGCAAGTTGCTCGGCGCCGGCAAGCGCCTGGTCACCGGCGAGTCGCTGTTCACCACCGTCTACACCAACAACGCGCGCGCCAAGCAGCGCGTGGCGTTTGCGGCGCCGTACCCCGGCAAGATCCTGGCGATGGATTTGAAGCAGCTCGGCGGCATGCTGATCTGCCAGAAGGACGCCTTCCTCTGCGCAGCGCGCGGCGTCTCGCTCGGCATCTTCCTGCAGAAAAAACTCGGTGTCGGCTTTTTCGGCGGCGAGGGCTTCATCATGCAGAAGTTGGAAGGCGATGGCCTGGCCTTCGTCCATGCCGGCGGCTCGATCGTCGAGCGCAAGCTGCAGGCCGGCGAGACGCTGTTCATCGATACCGGCTGCGTCGTCGCGCTGACGCCCAACGTCAACTTCGAGATCCAGTTCGTCGGCAAGATCAAGACGGCGCTGTTCGGCGGCGAGGGCCTGTTCTTTGCCAAGTGCACCGGCCCCGGCACGGTGTGGCTGCAATCGCTGCCGTTTTCGCGATTGGCATCGCGCGTGTTCGCGGCGGCGCCTCAGCGCGGCGGCTCGCGCGAAGAAGGCTCATTGCTCGGCGGCGTGATCGGCGGCGGGCTGCTCGGCGGCATCCTCGGCGGTGGCGACGACGAATAGCGCGCGGCGCGCGCTCTGCATCGCCCTCGCTGCTGCGGCCACCGCGGCGCGCGCGTCGCCGTCGTCGCTGCACCTCGAAGAGTTGACCTGGCCCGAGTTGCGCGAGCGCGTGGCCGCCGGCACGACGCTCGTGCTGGTGCCGATCGGCGGCACCGAGCAGAACGGGCCGCACATGGCGCTGGGCAAGCACAACCTGCGCGTCAAGGTGCTGGCCGAGCGCATCGCGCGCGAACTCGGCAACGCGCTGGTGGCGCCGGTGCTGGCGTACGTGCCCGAGGGCCGCATCGAGCCGCCGACCGAGCACATGCGCTGGCCAGGCACGATCAGCATTCCCGCGCCGGCGTTCGAAGCGACGTTGGAGGCCACGGCGCGCAGCCTGCAACGCGCGGGGTTGAAGGACGTGGTTCTGCTCGGCGACCACGGCGGCTACCGCGCCAGCCTTAATCGCGTGGCCGCGCGTGTGCCGCAGGTGCATGCGCTGCCGGAGTACTACCGCGCCGCGCGCATCCCAGAGCACGCCGGCCGCGACGACACCGCGCGGACGTTGGGGCTGGCAGCTTCGGCGGTGCGGCCGGCGGTGGCGCGCGCGCGGGCGCCGGCGGCGCA
>JANNJX010000229.1:0-5776 GCA_031396005.1 Burkholderiales bacterium | reverse complement strand
CTGCCGCCAGCAGCGCGCAGGCGCTGCGCAGCGCCACGTGCAGCGCCGTCTTGCGCAGCGGCCGGTGCAACCCGCGCAGGGCCGCGGTCAGCACCACGGCCGCCGCCATCAGCGCCAGCGGCGACCACGGCAGGCCGCTGCCCGGCAAGGCATGCAGCAACGACAACAACAGCAGCGACGCCAGCAGCACGCCGCCGCTGCCGAGCAGTTGCTGCGGGTGATGCAACGGGGCGCGCACGCCCAGCCGCGAGATGTAGGCCGTGGCGGCGCCGAGCAGCACCATCAGCGTCAGCGTGGCGCCGTTGCCGGTGGCCTGGAAGGCCGAGGCCGCATGCGCCGGCCACCACAGGCCGGCGGCCAGCAGCACCACCGCCACCAGATCGAGGCTGCGCGTGCGCAGGGCGCCCGGCGCGGTGGCTTCCCAGGCCACGGCCGCGCCCACCCACAGCAACGCTGCGCAGAGCACGAGTGCGATCGAGGGGTTGACGACGCTGGCGTCGAGTGCGGCCGTGAAGGGCATGGAACGCAGGCTTCGTGGGCCTGTGCGGCTTCTTGAGCGGCGATTCTGGGTCGGCCGTGCAAGTGCCGAGGCGGCGCCGGCAAACGCCGATGGGCTCGGCGTGAAGTAGGCCCCGCTGCGGCCGGTTTTCTCTCACGGCTACACTCGAAAACATGGCCTCCGCCCCCCAGCCCACCGCGCTCACCGTGCACCAGCAATCGAGGTCGCTTGAGCTCGCCTTCGACGACGGTGCCCACTTCCACATCCCGTTCGAGCTGCTGCGGATCTATTCACCCTCGGCCGAAGTGCAGGGCCACGGCCCCGGGCAGGAGGTGCTGCAGACCGGCAAGCGCGATATCGGTATCGATGCGCTCGAACCCGTGGGCCACTACGCGGTGCAGCCGACGTTCAGCGATGGTCACAGCACGGGTATCTTTTCCTGGAGCTACCTCTACCGCCTGGGCACCGAGCAGGCAGAGCTGTGGCAACGCTACGAGGAGCGTTTGGCGGCAGCCGGCGCGTCGCGCGACGCACCGATGATCGCAGCTGCCGGCTCGTCTTGCGGCCACAACCACTGACGTGAACGACAAGCGCGGCGAAGACACGCACTTCGGCTTCGAGCAGGTGCCGGCGGCCGACAAGGCCGAGCGCGTGCGCGGCGTCTTCGATGCCGTGGCCGACAAGTACGACGTCATGAACGACCTGATGTCGCTCGGCCTGCACCGCATCTGGAAGCGCTACACAGTCGCTGTCGCGCAGGTGAAAGACGGCGACCGCGTGCTCGACATTGCTGCCGGCACCGGCGACCTGACGCTGGCCTTCGCCAAACTGGTGGGCGTGCGCGGCCTGGTCGTGCACAGCGACATCAACGAAGCCATGCTGCGCCGCGGCCGCGAGCGCCTCGAGGATGAGGGCCTGCTGGTGCCATCGCTGCTCGCCGATGCGCAGGCGCTGCCGCTGCCCGATGCCTCGTTCGATGTTGTCAGCGCCGCCTTCGGCCTGCGCAACATGACCGACAAGCCAGCCGCGCTGGCCGAGATGGCGCGCGTGACCAAACCCGGCGGCCGCCTCGTCGTGCTCGAGTTTTCCAAAGTCGCCGCGCCGCTGGCGCCGGTCTACGACTGGTACTCGTTCAACGTCCTGCCCAAGCTCGGCCAGTGGATCGCCGGCAACGGCGAGAGCTACCGCTATCTCGCCGAGTCGATCCGCATGCACCCGGATCAGGCGACGCTGAAGTCGATGATGAAGACTGCCGGCTTTGCGCATGTCGATGTGCACGATCTGGCCGCGGGCATCGTCGCGCTGCACGTCGGCATCCGTTGCTGAAAGCATTTACATCTGCGTGCAGTGTCGGTCGGTTCTCGCGCTACGGTGAGGGAACCGGGCCCAGTTGCCCCCTTCGAACCCGCATCGTGACTGTCTTTGCCCGCCTCCTGTTGTTGTTGACGTTGTCGCTGCCTTTCGCGGCGATGGCGGCCAGTGCTGCGCGTCCTGCGGACAAGGTGCTGCGTTGGAGCGATGCCGCCACCTGGGGTGGCGAGGTGCCGGCCGCGGGCGCATCGGTGGTCGTGCCTGCCGGCGCGACCGTGCTGCTCGACACCGACAGCGCAGCGCTCGGCAACCTCGCGATCGAAGGCACGCTGCGCTTTGCGGCGGCCGACGTCGAGTTGAAGGCGGCCGCGATCCAGGTCAGCGGTGCGCTGCAGATCGGCAGCGACGCCGAGCCGCACCGGCACCGCGCCACGATCACGCTCACCGGCGCGCCGCTGGCCCGCGGCAACGACGGCATCGCGCGCGGCTTGAACGTGCAGGGCGGCAGGCTCGAACTGCACGGCGCGGTGCCCAAGCCACTGTGGACGCGGATGGGCGAGCACGCCGCCGCCGGGGCGACGAGCCTCGTCCTGGCGACCGACACGGACTGGCGCGCCGGCGACACCATCGCCGTCGGCCCGAGCGATTTCTACGGCGTCGCCGCGACCGAACGCCTGGTGCTTGCCGGCGACGCCACCGGCCCGCGCCTGGCCAGCCGCAGCGCGCTCGCCGCAGCGCGCTGGGGCCGCCTGCAATACGTCACCCGCAACGGCATGAGCCTCACGCCCGAGCCCGGCTACACGCCGCCGGTGGCCCCCGCGCCGACGGTGCTCGACGAACGCGCCCCGGTGGCCAACCTGACGCGCCACATCGTCATCCAAGGCGCGGACGACAGCCATTGGCGCAGCGGCTTCGGCGGCCACGTGATGGTGATGGGGCTGCAGTCGAAGGTCGTTGTCGATGGCGTCGAGATGCGCCGCATGGGCCAGGCCGGGGTGCAGGCGCGTTACCCGATGCACTGGCACCTGCTCAGCTACGCCGACGGCAAGTCGATCGGCGATGCGGCGGGCCACGCCATCCGCAACAGCGCCATCTGGCAGAGCGCGAACCGCTGCATCGTGCTGCACGCCACCAACGGCGTGCAGGTGCGCAACAACATCTGCCACGACATCGCCGGCCACGCCTACTTTTTGGAAGACGCGGTCGAGCGGCGCAACATCCTCGAAGGCAATCTGGCGTTGATGATCCGCAGCCCGGCGCAAGGCAAGGCGCTGCAGGTTCACGAGACGCCGGTCTTTCAGGCCGGCGCCAGCGGCTTCTGGCTGACCAACCCGGACAACACCGTGCGCGGCAACCTCGCCGGCGACGCGCAGGGCAACGGCTTCTGGCTGTCGTTCCCGCGCAAGCCCGGCGGCGACTCGACGGCCGTCGCGCTGCTGCCCGACCGACTGCCGTTCGGCGTTTTCGACGACAACGTCGCTCACTCGAACGGCCAGCCCGGCATCAACCTCGATTGGGCGGTCACCGACGAATCTGGCCGCGTGGCGACCAACCCGTACGTGCCCACCACCGACGGCAAGGAAAACGTCTACAGCAATCAGATCCGCATGGCGATGCGGCGCAACACGGTCTACAAGAACGGCATGCACGGCCTGTGGAACCGCGTCAGCCAGCCCGACTACGCCGAGTGGGTCAGCGCCGACAACGCCGGTGTGCATTTTGCTGGCGCCGGCGACGACGGCCGCATCACCCGCGCCTTGGTCGTCGGCCGCAGTTTGAACCACACCGCTTATCCGCCCAACGCACCGCCGCCGTCGGCGTTTGCAACCTACCACTCGACGTTCTCGATGCGCGACAACACAGTGGTCAACTTCGACTTCGTCGAAGGCCGCTCGAGCGGCGTCTTCCGCACCGACGACTACTACATCAACGCCGTCGACAAGGGCACGCTGCGCAACGGCAACAACCGCCTCATCGCCAGCCACCCGGGCTTTCGCACCTTGCCGCCACTGCTGGACGGCCAGCCGCTGGCCCGCCGCCACTGGACCTACGCCGGCGCGCTGTGGGACCCGAACGGCTACTGGGGGCCGAAGAACAATTTCTGGGTCTACGACCTGCCGTTCTTCACCGCCGGCGCGAATTGCCAACCGGTGGCGCCCGCGGGCAAGAACGGTCTGTCGTGCGCGGGCGAGTTCTACGGCGTCGGCGCCTTTCAGACCGACTTCGACAACAGCCGCTACCTCTTCATGGCGCCGATCGACGTGACGCGGCAGGACGCCAGTGGCGCAGCCATCGGCAGTTGGTCCGTTGGCGACGGTGCGGCCAGCACGATGCTGGGCAACATGCGCCACTTCGCCGCCCGGCCCGGCGGGCGCTACGTGCTGCGCTTTCCCGGCAAGCCGAATCCGAAATGGTTCGCGATGACGGTCGGCAACGCGTTCCGAAGCACGGATTGGCTGCTGATGGCGGTGGCCTTCGACGGCAACACCAGCGCCGTCGGCCACACGGTGTCGGGCTACGAGCATGGCCGCCAAGCGCCGCCCGAACCGAGCACGACGCGCGCGATGACGGCCGCCGACAGCCTGGCCGAGGTCATCGCCAGCCCGGGCACGCGGCTCTGGCAGGACCGCGCCAACCATTTGCTGTGGTTCAAGGTCCAGGGCGGGCTGCCGTACCCGAATGCCGACAAGCTGCCGGCGAACTCCGACGCGGCCGTTTACCAGCCACTCAGTATCGTCCTCAAAGCGCGAGACAGCGCCTCGTGAAGGCCGCCACATCGGCCTTTGCGCTGCTGCTGTTGACATCGGCCTGCGGCGCCGACAAGCCTGCCGCCGGCAGCGCCGAGCAGGTCGGCGCGATCTACAACGGCTGCGTCGATGCGATGCTGCGCAGCGCCTGTCAGGCGATGAACGACAAGAGCGAGTTGCCGGTGTCGGAGGTGGTGCTGATCGCCGGCGTCGGCCGCGTCGACGCCAAGGCCTACCGCGCCCTGCGCGAAGCCGGCGAGGGCATGTGCGCGCAAGTGCAGGGCTCGTGCGGCGCGGCCTGGGAAGGCGCGCCGTGCCGCACCGCGCGTGCCTTGTGGGGTGGCGACACTCACAAACCGCGTTGAACCCGAGCCGGCGGCGCACGCATTCGAGACTTCCTTGGCGAGGCCCGGCGGCCCTGCGTCGGCGCGGCGCGGCGCGCCCTGTAGATTCGTCGCTCTCACCATGAGCCTTCCACCTTCCGCTGGTTTGCCCCCGCTGGCCTGCAACTACCTGCTGGTGATCCACATCCCGGTGGTCGTCGACGCCCAAGGCCGGCGCTGGATCGAACGCCTGTGGGCGGTCGATCTGGCGCGCCACACCGACTACATCCGCCACCTGACGGTGGCCTGCCCGTTCGAGTACGCCGAGCCGCCGGAAGATGCCGTGCCCGCCCAGGAGCACGGTTTTCGTTTCGTCAAGATCGCCTACCGGCAACGCTCGCTGCTGGCGCTGTTCGACGCACCGCTGGTGGCCTGGCAACTCTGGCGCCTGATCGGCCGCAGCGACTTCGTGCACTCGCTGTACGGGCAGTACTGGCCGCTCGACACGCCGTACTTGACCAACCTGATCGCGCGCCTGCGCGGCAAGTGCCTGATGGTCAATGTCGAAGCGTCGCCGTGGCGGATCATGAGCGGTGAGCGCACGTCGCCGCTGCGGCGCTGGCGGGCCCGTGCCGTCGAAGCGCTCAACCGCTGGACGATCTCGCTGGCCGACATCGCCTTCTTTACCCACGAAGGCTACCTGCGCGATCTGATGCCGCAGCACGCCGAGCGCGGCCACGTCGTGCATGCGTCATGGATCGACGAGGCGATCGTGCAGAGCGACGAGGCTGCGCTGGCGCGCTGGCAGGTGCGCCAGCGCGACGGGTCGCCGGTGCTGCGCCGTTTCGTTCAGATAGATGCGCGGAGAGGCCGTGAGCTTCCCTTCGGAAATCGGC
>JANNJX010000197.1:0-6373 GCA_031396005.1 Burkholderiales bacterium | reverse complement strand
TCAGCGCGCCGAGCGAGCGCGGTGTCAGCGCATCGAGCACGAGCGTCGTGCTCGGCCGGTTGCCGGGGAAGCTGCGGTGCTGTGCGAGTTGCGCACGGTCGAGCGTGGCCGATGCGGTCGGCGCCGACTCGGCGATCGCTTCGTCAGCGCTCTTGCCCAACATCAGCGCCTGGCTTTGCGCGAGGCAGTTGGCGAGCAGCTTGGTGTGCTGGTCGGCCAGACCATGGCTGGGCGTGCGCACGGCGATGAACTCCACCGGCACCACGTCCGTGCCCTGGTGCAGCATCTGGAAATACGCATGCTGGCCGTTGGTGCCGGGCTCGCCCCAGACCACTGGGCTGGTCGCAAACGGCACCGGCTCGCCGGCCAGATCGACGCGTTTGCCGTTGCTCTCCATCTCGAGTTGCTGCAGGTACGCCGGGAAACGCGCCAGACCCTGGTGGTACGGCGCGATGCTGCGGCTGGTGAAGCCGTGGAAGTTGCGGTACCAGACGTCGAGCAGGCCGAGTTGCAGCGGCAGGTTGCAGCTCAGTGGCGCCTCGGCGAAGTGGCGGTCCATCGCATGCGCGCCTTCGAGCAGCGAGCGGAACGGCGCGGCGCCGATGGCAATCGCGATCGGCAGACCGATCGCGCTCCACAGCGAGTAGCGGCCGCCGACCCAATCCCAGAAGCCGAAGGTGGTGGTGATGCCGAACTGCGCTGCGGCCTCGACGTTGGTGGTCGTGGCGACGAAATGTCTGGCGATGTCGGCTTCGCCTCGGCCTTGCGACAGAAACCAGCGCCGCGCCGCCATCGCATTGGCCATCGTCTCCTGCGTCGTGAAGGTCTTGGACGCGACGATGAACAGCGTTTCTTCGGCCTTCAGGCGCCGCAACACGCGCGTCAGGTCGTGACCATCGACGTTGCTGACGAAGTGCATCGTCAGCGCGGGATGCACGAAGGGGTCGAGCGCGACGACGGCCATCTGCGGCCCGAGGTCGCTGCCGCCGATGCCGATGTTGACGATGTGGCGAATGCCGCTGGCCGCCGTGTCGCGCACGCGCTCGGCGTAGGCGAACATCGCACCCTGCACGCCATGCACTTCATCGCCGAACGGTCCGGCCCCACGTGGCGCCCGCAGAGCCGTGTGCAGCACCGCACGGCCTTCGGTGGTGTTGATCGGCTCGCCGGCGAACATCGCATCGCGGTGCGCCTGCACGCCGCACTCGCGTGCCAAGTCGTGCAGGAAATGCAGCGTCGCCGTGTCGATCAAATTCTTTGACAGGTCGGCGTGGATCTCCGGCGCGCTCCACGTCAAGCCCTGCACACGCTCGGCATCGCGGGCGAAGGCTTGGCGCAAGTCGAAGCTGCGGCCGTGAGCTTCGAAGTGGCCTTGCAGCGCGGCCCAGGCGGTGGTTCTGTCGCATCGGATCATGTCAATCGCTTCCCTGCGGTTTGCGCCTGGCCCGAGGCCGGCGCGGCGAGCGAATCGCGGGCGCTGACGAATAGCAGCGAGCGCGCAGGCTTCATGGCAGAGCCCGGATCATCTTGTCGAGCTTGACCGCATCGGCAGCGAACGCGCGGATGCCTTCGGCGAGTTTGTCGTTCGCCATCGCATCTTCATTCAGTGCCCAGCGGAACGTGGTCTCGTTGAACGTTGCCGCTGCCACCGTCGCCGCCTTTGCCGCCGCCGGATCGAGCGCGCGCGGCAGCGCAGCTGTAGTGGCCTGCAACTGAACCAGCAACTCCGGGCTGATCGTCAGCAGGTCGCAACCAGCCAGCGCCTGGATCTGGCCGATGTTGCGAAAGCTCGCGCCCATGACCTCGGTCTCGATGCCGAAGTGCTTGTAGAAGGTGTAGATCTGCGCCACCGACTTGACGCCCGGGTCGTTGGCGCCGGCCATCGCGGCTTCATCCCACGCCGCACCAGCCGCCTTCTTGTGCCAGTCGTAGATGCGGCCGACGAAGGGCGAGATCAGCCGCACGCCGGCCTCGCCGCAAGCCACCGCCTGGCAGAACGCAAAGAGCAGCGTGAGGTTGCAGTGGATGCCCTCGTGCTCCAGCGCCTTCGCGGCCTGGATGCCTTCCCACGTCGAGGCCATCTTGATCAGCACGCGCTCGCGGCCGATGCCGGCGCGCTCGTAGAGCTCGATCAAGCGGTGCGCGCGCGCGATCGTCGCTGCGGTGTCGAACGACAGCCGCGCATCGACTTCGGTGCTGACGCGCCCCGGCACGACCTTCAGGATCTCCAGGCCGAAACGCACCAGCACCTGATCGACGACGCGATCGAGCGCCTTGCCCTTGACAGCAGCCACCGTCTCGGCCAGCAGCGGCGCGTACTCGGGTTGCTGCACCGCCTTCAGGATCAGCGTCGGGTTGGTGGTGGCGTCGCGCGGCGCGAACTGCGCGAGCTGCTTGAAGTTGCCGGTGTCGGCAACGACGGTCGTGTGCTGCTTGAGTTGGTCGAGCTGGTTCATGGTTGACAGAAGAATATGGGCGCAATGAGCCGCCAAGGCGAGCATTGTGCCGCCGCCGGTTTCAGTCGGTGTGGCTCACGCAGCATGCGGCCCCGCGCGCGTTGACCCGACCAAGAAACTCATGCATCATCATTGCGGTAACTAAATTACATCGTCTTCGGACGTGCATCGATGTCCTTCGACCTCGTCCTCTTCGGCGGCACTGGTGATCTGACTTGGCGCAAGCTTATGCCGGCGCTGTTCCAGGCGTGGCGCCACGGCAAGCTGCCGGCCGCCGGGCGCATCCTTGCCGTGGCGCGCGACGAGCGCAGCGACGATCAGTACCGCGCGTTCATCAAAGACAAGTTCTGCGAGGTCGATGCATCGAAGCGGCCGACCGAAGACGAATTTGCGCGCTTTGCGCAACTGCTGCACTACCGGCGCATGGACCTGGCGCAGCCCGAGCACTACGCCGGCCTGAAGCAGTGGCTCGATGAGCGCGGCGCCGACGTCAAGGTGTTCTTCCTGGCGACGAGTCCGCACCTGTTCACGCAGATTTGCGCGCAGCTCGGCGCGGCCGGATTGAACGGCCCCGACGTGCGCGTGGTGCTCGAGAAGCCGCTCGGCCACGACCTGGCGAGTGCGCAAGAAATCAACCGCGTCGTGCGCGCATCGTTCCGCGAAGCGCAGGCGCTGCGCATCGACCACTACCTCGGCAAGCCCGCGGTGCAGAACCTGACGGCGCTGCGCTTCGGCAATGCGCTGTTCGAACCGCTGTGGCGCCGCGAGAGCATCGCCAACATCCAGATCACGATCGCCGAAGGTTTGGGCGTGGGCACGCGCGGCGACTTTTACGACCGCACGGGTGCGTTGCGCGACATGGTGCAGAACCATGCGCTGCAACTGCTGACGATCATTGCGATGGAGCCGCCGGCCAACGGTGATGCCGATGCGATCCGCGACGAGAAGTTGAAGGTGCTGAAGTCGCTCAAACCCTTCACGGCCGACAGCGTGGCCCGCGACGTGGTGCGCGGCCAGTACCGCGCCGGCACGACCTTCGGCCAGCCGGCGCTGGGCTACCTCGAAGAAGCCAAGGTGCCCGAAGGCAGCTCGACCGAAACCTTCGTCGCCTTGCGCACCGAGGTGCAGAACTGGCGCTGGGCGGGCGTGCCGTTCTACCTGCGGACCGGCAAGCGGCTGGGCACGCGCGACGCGCAGATCGTCATCAACTTTCGCCCCGTGCCGCACGCGATCTTTGCCGGCAGCGCGCGCGCCAACAAGCTCGTCATCAAGCTGCAGCCCGAAGACGGTCTGGAGTTGCACCTGCTCGCTGCCAAGGGCACGGGCAACAACGACGTCCTCACGCCCGTGCAGCTCGATCTCGATTTCGACAAGACCTTTGCGGCCGATCGTGTCGGCGCGTACGAGCGCCTGCTGCTCGACTCGATCGCCGGCCGCTTGAACTTGTTCGTGCGCAGCGACGAGCAGGAAGAAGCGTGGCGCTGGGTCGAGCCGGTGTTGGGCGCCTGGCGCAACGATGCGACCGGGCCGCGGCCGTATGCAGCAGGGTCATGGGGGCCGGCGGCCTCGAGCGCGTTGATCGCGCGCGATGGTTTTGCGTGGGACGAGGAAGCCTGACGCCGTTGCGATGACGATGCTCGAAAGAATCCATGCCGCGCTGCCTGCGCTGCCGCCGGCCGAGCAGCGCGTGGCCAAGCTGGTGCTGGCCGATGCGCGCAGCTTCGCCTCGCTGCCGATCAGCGAGCTTGCCGACCGTTCGCACGTGAGCAAGCCGACGGTGGTGCGCTTCTGTCGCAGCGTCGGCTACGACGGCTTGGCCGACTTCAAGTTGAAGCTTGCCGGCACCGTCAACGAAGGCGTGCCCTTCGTGCACCGCGCGGTCGATGAAGACGACAAGCCCGGCGATATCGTCGTCAAGGTGATCGACAACGCCGTCAGCGCGCTGCTGGCCTATCGCAACGACGCCGCCGGCCACGCCTTCGAGCGCGCGATGCAGGCGCTGACCGAGGCCGGGCACAACGGCCGGCGCATCGAGTTCTACGGCGTCGGCAACTCGGGCATCGTGGCGCAGGATGCGCAGCACAAGTTCTTTCGTCTCGGCGTCTTCGCCACCGCCGTCTCCGACGGCCATGTGCAGGTGATGAGCGCAACGATGCTGCAGCCCGGCGACTGCGCGGTGATCATCTCCAACTCGGGCCGCAGCCGCGATTTGCTCGACGCCGCGGAGATCGCGAGACGAAAGGGAGCAACGACCATCGTCATCACTGCCAGCGGCTCGCCGCTGGCGCGTTCGGCAAACAACAGCGCGCAGCAGATCCTGCTGGCCGCCGACCATCCGGAAGACTACGACCGCTACAGCCCGATGGTGTCGCGCCTTTTGCACCTGGTGATCATCGACATCCTGACCACTGGCGTGGCGCTGCGGCTGGGCGACGAGTTGCGACCGATGCTGGCCGAGATCAAGCGCAATCTGCGCGCGAAGCGCTACGCCAAAGCCGAGTGAATCTCAGGCATTGAAGGCCAATAGCTCGGCCACGCCGTACATCGTGGCCAACTCCACCATCGCCGACGGCGCGCCGCTGACGCTGAACTCGCGGCCCGGCGCGCGGCGGCGCAGCTCGAGCAGCGTGGCGATGGCCGATGAGTCGAAGTTCTTCAGCGCGCTGGCGTCGATGACCAGCGCGCCGCTGCTCTGCGCCACTGCAGACGCGAGCGCAGGCAAGGCCGCACTTGCATCGGAGATGTCGAGCTTGGCGGGCAGGACGATCATGTTCAAGCGGCCGCCGCGGATCTGGCTTTGCCAGGCCGCTGGCGGCGCCCTCTCAAGGGGGAAGCGGCGAAGCCGCTCCGGGGGTGGGTCATTTCGCGCCTTTGTTGCGCTCGGCCAGCTTGGCAATCAAGCCGTCGATGCCGCCGCTGCTGATGTCCTGCGCGAACTGGCCGCGGTACTGCTCGACCAGCCAGACGCCGAGCACGTTGACGTCGTAGATCTTCCAGTCGGCGTTGGCCTTCTCGAGGCGGTAGTCGAGCTGGATTGGTTCGCCCTTTCCCTTGACCTCCGTGCGCACGACGACTTCGGTGTCTTCAGCGGCAGCGCGCATCGGCTTCAGCTGCACGGTCTGGTCCTTGACCTGCGTCAGCGCGCCGGCGTAGGTGCGCACGAGCAGGGTCTTGAACTCTTCCTGCAGGCGCTTTTGCTGCTCGGGCGTCGCGGTGCGCCAGTTGCGGCCGACGGCCGCGGCCGTCATGCGCTGGAAGTTGACGTGCGGCATGACCTTGGTGTCGACCAGCGAGATGATCTTGCTCACGTCACCGCTTTGCAGCGTCTTGTCGCCCTTGATGGTGTCGATGACTTCGGTCGAGACTTGTTTGATCAGCGCGTCGGGCGTGCTCTGTGCCATGGCCGTGGCCGCCGCAACGGACATCACCAAGCCAGCCAGGGTTCGCTTCAAAGACAACATGAATTTCCTTTCACAGCGCCCGCGAAACGGCGGGCACGGGGACAACAACGCGCGGTCGGCGCGAGGGTTTACTTGGGGGCGGCAGGCGCCGGCTCGGCCGGCTCCTTGTCTTCGGGCAACTCGGGCGGGTTGCCGTCGTAGACGAGGTTGCGGCGTCGCGCGACGTAAGCATCGCGAATGAAGGTGTATTTGTCGAACGCCAGGCCATCGACGACGCGCGAAGCGCTGAGCAGGTTGGCGCGCGTGTCGATCAGGTTCAGCGAACTCAGGCCGATGTTCACACCACCATCGTTGATCGCCAGCGACGGCGACCATGCCAGGTCGAGCGGGCGGCCGAGCGTGTCGCGCGCCGTCGAAGGCCCGAGCAACGGCCAGACGACATACGGGCCCGCCGGCATGCCCCAGCGGCCGAGCGTCTGGCCGAAGTCTTCGCTGCTGCGCTCCATGCCGAGGTCG
>JANNJX010000184.1:0-2416 GCA_031396005.1 Burkholderiales bacterium | reverse complement strand
TGACCTCGGCCGTGATCTTGTCGGCGCTGCGCTCGGCATGGTCCACCGCCTCGGCGTACTTGCCGCGCAGCACCAGGTCGTCGTAGTTCTGGATCATGGTAACGAAGGCCTTGGAGCCTTCGGCGATGTACGCGCCGTGCTGGTTGAACAGCTCGAGGAAGTTGCCTTCGCGTGGCAGCAGCTTGCCGAACAGCATGGAGTCCCCTCTTCGGACGACCTGTCACGAGGTCGTCGCGTGGTTGTCATGCTGGCAGTGTGTGGCCCCAGCGTCGGCGATTCACCCTGCGAGCCGTTCGATGCGCTGATCGGCAGGGATGGGCAACGTTAGGTCGGGCGCGATCTCGGCCAGCGGCGCGAGCACGAAGGCGCGTTCGTGCATCCGCGGGTGCGGTACGGTGAGTTGCGGCGTGACGATGCGGCGCTCGCCGTAGCGCAGCAGATCGAGGTCGAGCGTGCGTGGCGCGTTGCGGTACGGGCGTTCGCGGCCGAAGCGCTCTTCGATGGCCTGCAGCGCCTGCAACAAGGCCATCGGCCGCAGCCTTGTGCGCAATTGGACGACGGCATTGATGAAGTCCGAACCCGATGCATCCACCGGCGCGCTGCGGTAGAGCGACGAGCGCGCGACGACCGAGCAGCCGTCGATCTCAGCCAACGCGTCGATGGCCGCGCGCACGGCGGCAACGGCGTCACCGAGGTTGGCGCCGAGGCCGACGAAGACGCGTTCGTCGGCGGCTGCCTTCACGCGGCGTCGGGCGCGGAGGGCGCCGGTGGCGCGGCGACATCACCCGCCGGCCTGCGGCGGCGACGGCGGCGCTTCTTGGCCGGCGCTGCCGCGCCCTCTTCAGGCGGCGCCTCGGGCTCCATCGCCGGCCGCGGGGCCGACGTGAGCGGCGGCCGCGGAGCGGCCGGGACGCGGCGCGGTTGCGCACGCTGCGCTTCACGCGCAGCTTCGATCAGCGCGTCGCGCTCTTCGCTCGTGCCGAGCGCGAAGTCTTCCCACCAGTCGGCCAGTTCGGCGTCGATTTCGCCGCAGTCGGCGCGCAGGCGCAGGAAATCGTAGGCGGCGCGGTAGCGTGGCTGGTCGATCAGCGAGAACGGCGAGCTGCCTGTACGGCGCTCGAATCGCGGCTGCATCAACCAGATCTCGCGCATGTCCGCGCCGAGCTTGCCGCGGCCGGAGATGTCGCCGATGCGCGCATCGAACACGGCGTCGATCGATTCCTGCAACGCCGGCACCGCAGGCACGCCCTTGGCCAGCGCGGCTTGCCAGCGCTCGCGCACGTCGTGCCACATCAGGCAGGCCAGCATGAAGCTCGGCACCACGCTGCGGTCTTCGGCGACGCGCTTGTCGGTGTCGGCCAATGCACTTTCGATGAACTGGATCTGCTTCGACCTGGGCTGCACAGGCTCGGCCATCAACGGTGCCAGCAGCGCAAATAGCTGCGACAGGCCCTGCTTGCGCAACTCCGCCACGCTGGCCAGCGCATGGCCGGTCTGCAGCAGCTTGATCATCTCGTCGAACAGGCGCGACTGCGGGATGTTCTCGAGCAGCTTGGCCGCCTCGGCCATCGGCTTCTTCGTCGCCGGCTCGATGGTGAAGCCGAGCTTGGCGGCGAAGCGCACCACACGCAGCAGGCGCACCGGGTCTTCGCGGTAGCGCGTGGTCGGGTCGCCGATCATGCGCAGCGTCTGCTTCTTCAGATCCTTCAGGCCCTGGTGGTAGTCGACGACGATCTGCGTCACCGGGTCGTAGTAGAGCGCGTTGATCGTGAAGTCGCGCCGCGCCGCGTCTTCGATCTGCGGTCCCCAGACGTTGTCGCGCAGCACGCGGTCGCTGGCGTCGACGACATGCGTCTTGCCCGCCAGCTCGCTCTTGCTCGTCTTCTCGTTGCCCGCCACCTGATCGGCCTGCTCGGCGTCGAGGTGGGCACGGAAGGTCGAGACCTCGATCACTTCGTGATCGCGGCCGCGGCCGTGCACCACGTGGACGATGCGAAAGCGCCGGCCGATGATGAAGGCGCGGCGGAACAGCGCCTTGACCTGTTCGGGCGTGGCGTCGGTGGCGACGTCGAAATCCTTCGGCCGCCGGCCGACGAGCAGGTCGCGCACCGCGCCGCCGACGATGAAGGCCTGGTGACCCGCCTCTTGCAACGTGCGCACGACGCGCTCGGCGCGCTCGTCGACCAGCGTCGGGTCGATGCCATGCTCGGCCGCGCCAAACTCGGCGCGTTTGCCCAGCGGCACGCCGGCAGGCTTGGTGGGCGCAGCCGAGGGCTTGCCGAGCAGCTTGTCGATGAACTTGCGGATCATTCTTTTGCTTCGAAAAGGCGAAGTATCGGCCAGCCGCGTTCTGCGGCCACGGCTGCGAGCCCGGCGCCCGGGTTGGTGGCCACCGGGTGCGTGGCCCATTCGAGCA
>JANNJX010000166.1:0-4663 GCA_031396005.1 Burkholderiales bacterium | reverse complement strand
AAGGCCAGCAGGAGGCGCCGGCGCAGCGTCATCGCATCGTCGAGCGTCTTCAGCCCCGGCGCGTGCGCGGCCCATTCGTCGTGGCCGAAGTAGGCATGCGTGGCGCCGCTGGCGACGAGCAAGTGGTCGTACGGCATCGTCTGTCCATCGGCCAGCGAGACGCGCTGTGCGGTGGTGTCGATGGCCGTGACTTCACCCATGCGCACGCTGACGTTGCGCTGGCCGGCCAGGATGTGGCGCAGCGGCGCCGCGATGTCGCCCGCCGACAGGCCGGCCGTGGCCACCTGGTAGAGCAGCGGCTGGAACAGATGGTGGTTGGCACGATCGACGAGCGTGATCGCAACCGGCGCCGATGCCAGCGCGCGCGCGCACCACAGGCCGGCGAAGCCGCCGCCGATGACGACGAGATGGGGTGGTGATCGCTCCATGCCCAGACCCTAGCTCATTTCCACCGAGGCGCCGATTGGGGGACACCAGCTAGCATCGGGCGCTGATGAACCGTGCCGACCTGATGGGCCTGCTGCTCAATTTCATCGCCCGCCTGATCACGGGCGCGCAGGGTCATTGGAAGGGCTGCCCACCGACCGCCGAGCAGCGCATCTACTTCGCCAACCACCAGAGCCATCTCGACTGGGTGTTGATCTGGGCCGCGCTGCCGAAAGACCTGCGCAGCAAGACGCGGCCGATCGCGGCCAAGGATTACTGGACGTCGAGCCCGCTCAAGCACTGGATCACGCGCGAGGTTTTCAACGCGGTGTACGTGGCAAGACAGCGCACCGAAGACCAGGACCCGCTCGAGCCGTTGGTCGAAGCCTTGAAGCAAGGCGACTCGCTGGTGATCTTTCCCGAAGGCACACGCAGCAACAAGGGCGACCCGCAGGTGTTCAAGAGCGGCCTGTACCACCTGGCCGAGCAGTTCCCCGACGTGCAATTGGTGCCGGCGTGGATCGACAACGTGCAGCGCGTCATGCCCAAGGGCGAAGTGGTGCCGGTGCCTATTCTGTGCACGGTGACGTTCGGTGCGCCAATGCGGCTGGGGCCGAGTGAAGAGAAACGTTCGTTCCTCGACCGTGCGCGCAGCGCGGTCATCGGCCTGCGGCCGCGGGTGACCTGATGAGCGCGTTGCGTCGCCTGACGCCCGACGAACAAGTCGGCCTGCTCTTTCTCATCCTGTTCGGCGCGCTGCTGCTGGTGACGCTCGGCGCAGCCCTGTACGGCCTGCGCGAAAAACACGACGAAGCCGGCGACGCCTGGCTGCGCTTCATGCGCGACCTGCGCGCGCTGTGGGTCGGCACCGTGCTGTTCTGGCTGGCCTGGCTCTCTGGCCCGGTCGGCTCGACGATCTTCTTCGGCCTGTTCTCGTTTCTGGCGCTGCGCGAGTTCATCACCTTGCAGCACACGCGGCGCAGCGACCACCGCACGCTGATCCTGGCGTTCTTCATCGTGCTGCCGCTGCAGTTCCTGATCGTCGGCCTGCGCCGCTTCGAGCTGTTCACCGTCTTCATCCCGGTCTACGTGTTCTTCGCCGTGCCGGTGGTCAGCGCGCTGGCGGGCGACCCGCACCGCTTTCTGGAACGCAACGCCAAGATCCAGTGGGGCATCGTCGTCTGCGTCTACGGCCTGTCGCACGCGCCGGCGCTGCTGCTGCTCGAGTTCGACGAGTACGAAGGGCGCGGTGCCTTCCTGCTGTTCTTCCTCGTCGTCGTCATCGTCATCGCGCAACTGACGCAGGAGTTGGCCAGCCGCTGGCTGCGGCGACGGCCGCTGGCACGGCAGATCAGCCGCACGTTTTCTTTTCGCTCGTGGTTCCTCGGCGCCTTTGTCGCCGCGTGGTTCGGCGCCGCGTTGTACTGGATCACGCCGTTCAAGGCCGGCCAGGCGCTGGCCGTGGCCTTCATCGCCGCTGCGTGCGGCATGCTCGGCGAGTTCGTCATGAAGGCGCTCAAGCGCGACGCCGGCGTGCACCAGTGGGGCAACCGCGCCGGTGTGACTGGCGCAGTGGGTTTGCTCGACCGCATCGCCCCGTTGTGCTTCGCCGCGCCCGTTTTCTTCCACTCGGTGCGCTGGTACTTCAAGGTATGACGGCCCCCAGCTCACTGCGCTCGCGTCCCCCGAGGGGGGCTCAGGCCGCTCGGGAACGGCCCAGCGCCGGCTTGAGATGAGGATCCTCGGTATCGACCCCGGCTTGCAGACCACCGGCTTCGGCGTCATCGACTGTGACGGCCCGCGCCTGCGCTATGTCGCCAGCGGCACGATCAAGACGGCGGCCGTCGATCGCGGCGATCTGCCGGGGCGCTTGAAGATCATTTTCGAGGGCGTCTGCGAAGTCGCGCAGCGCTACGACGCGCAATGCGCGGCGGTCGAGATCGTCTTCGTCAACGTCAACCCGCAAAGCACGCTGCTCCTCGGCCAAGCCCGCGGCGCGGCGCTGGCAGCGCTGGTGTCGAAGAACCTCGTCGTCTGCGAGTACACCGCGCTGCAGATGAAGAAGTCCATCGTCGGCAGCGGTCACGCGAAGAAGGAACAGGTGCAGGCCATGGTGACGCGGCTCTTGTCGCTGCGTGCAGCACCCGGCACCGACGCCGCCGACGCCCTGGGCATCGCCATCACGCACGCCCACGCGGGGGCTTCGATGGCGGCACTTCAGGCCGTGGCGCCGCTGGCGCGGCGGCAGCATGCGCAGTTCAAGAAAGGCAGGGCTTACTGATGATGCTGCATCGGCAGGATTCTGAGCAGCATCGCACCGTAGACAGACATGCGCGGCGCGCCGCACCGACTCAGGAAATCAGGTTCCAGATGGCCACCACCACATGTCCCCAGATGCCGACGTTGAAGCCGAGCAGACCGAACAGCTTGGCGAAGCGCCACAGCGTCTTGGCGCGGCGCATGCAGCCTTCTTCGCCGGTGGCGGCGAACAGCACGACGAAGAACGCCGAAGGGATGAAGGTGCTGATCGTCAGCACGGCCATCGTCCAGTAGAAATACGTCAAGCCCGCCCCCTCCTCGTCATCACACCAACACCGCCAGTTCTTCGAGCACGAGTATCGCGGCCGCGCCGAGGCCGGCGATGACCGTCCACTTGAGGATGATCAGACCGCGCTGTCGCCACAGCGGATTGCCGGTGGCGACGTAGATCGCGAAACTGACGAGGCCGGCGGCGAGCAGCAGGCCGAAGACGAGGCGCAGGATCAACAAGGTTGGCCGCCGGGCCGCACCAAGGCGAACGCTCCCCAGGGGCCTGTAAAGGCCCCTTCGTGGCCCATGGGGGACGAGGCCGAAGGCGTCTTGGGGGTCAACGTCGGCTCACGATGCTGTGGCGCTCACCAGGCCGGCGCCAGATCGGCAAACCCGGAGGGCGCGTCGCGCGCGTCGTCGAAGCTGACGATCTCGAAAGCCTCGCGGTCGGCGAGCAGCTTGCGCAGCAGTTTGTTATTGAGCGCGTGCCCGCTCTTGTAGGCGGTGTAGTGGGCGAGCATCGGCTTGCCGGCCACATGCAGATCGCCGATGGCGTCGAGGATCTTGTGCTTGGCGAACTCGTCGTCGTAGCGCAGCCCGCCTTCGTTCAACACGCGCGTGTCGCCGAGCACGATGACGTTGTCCATGCTGCCGCCCAAGCCGAGGCCATGCGCACGCATCGCCTCCACGTCCTTCGAGAAGCCGAAGGTGCGGGCGCGCGCGATGTCGCGTTTGTAGCGGCCCGAGCCCATGTCGAAACTCACGCGCTGGCCGCTGGCGGTGACCGCGGGGTGGTCGAACTCGATCTCGAAGGTCAGCACGTAGCCGTGGTGCGGCTCGAGCCGGGCCCACTTCAGCGCCGCGCCCTCGCCTTCGCGCAGCTCCACGGCTTTCTTGACGCGGATGAAACGCTTGGGCGCGTTCTGCAACTCGATACCTGCGCTCTGCAGCAGATAAACAAAACTCGCCGCCGAGCCGTCCAACACCGGCACTTCCTCGCCGTTGATGTCGATGACGATGTTGTCCAGGCCGAGGCCCGCACAGGCCGACAGCAGGTGTTCGATGGTCTGCACTTTCGGCCCGCCGGGGTCGCCGCCGGGGCTGATGGTGGTGGCCATGCGCGTGTCGCTGACCGTTTCGGGCGCCACTGCGATGCTCACCGGCTGCGCCAGATCGACGCGGCGAAAGACGATGCCGCTGTCCACCGGCGCCGGCTTGAACGTCAGCTCGACCTTCTGCCCGCCGTGTACGCCCAGGCCGACGGCGCGGGTGATGGTCTTCAGGGTTCGTTGTTGCAGCACGGGGCGAAGTTTACGGACCCTTTACCAGCATGCGCTCAGCGAGGGCCTTGCGCAGGCTTCACCCACACCCCAGCCCTCCCCCGCGCAGGGGGAGGGAGAGAACGGGCAAGCCGGTCAATCGGCTTGCTTTCTCAGGAAGGCCGGGATCTCGATCTCATCCATCCCATTGCTGGCCAACGCATCCACTTTCGCCGCTGCCTGCGTGCGCGCATTGCGCCAGACGCTCGGCGTGGCCAGTTGGCTGTAGTCCTGACCGGTGGCTTGCTGCGGTTGCTGCGGCTGGTGTTGCTGCGGCACGTGCTGCGGTTGATGCGACATGATCGGCAGGTTGTCGGTGCCGGTGCGCTGCACGGGGGCCGAGTGCACGACCTGGATCGGCGTGCTCTGACGGCGGTGCGCCGGCGACA
>JANNJX010000134.1:0-1615 GCA_031396005.1 Burkholderiales bacterium | reverse complement strand
CACAACATCCTGATCATCAGCGACCGCCACATGGACCGGGACTTCGTCGCGATTCCTGCTGTGCTCGCGCTGTCGGCGATCCACCAGCATCTCGTGCGTGAAGGCCTGCGCACAACGGCCGGCCTCGTTGTCGAAACCGGCTCGGCACGCGAAGTGCATCACTTCGGCGTGCTCGCGGGTTACGGCGCCGAAGCCGTGCACCCGTACCTGGCGATGGAAACGCTGGCATCGATTCACAAGGAATTGACGGGTGACCTGTCGGCCGAGAAGGCGATCTACAACTATGTGAAAGCGGTCGGCAAGGGCCTGTCGAAGATCATGTCCAAGATGGGCGTGTCGACCTACATGTCCTACTGCGGCGCGCAGCTGTTCGAAGCGATCGGCCTCGACAAGCCGATGGTCGAGAAGTACTTCCGCGGCACCGCGAGCCAGGTCGGTGGCATCGGCGTGTTCGAAGTGGCCGAAGAAGCGATCCGCATGCACAAGGCGGCGTTCGGTGACGACCCGGTCTTGGCCGACATGCTCGACGCCGGCGGCGAATACGCCTGGCGCGTGCGCGGCGAAGAGCACATGTGGACGCCCGACGCGATCGCCAAGTTGCAGCACAGCGTTCGCCATCCCAACGGCGGCAAGTTCGAGACCTACAAGGAATACGCGCAGATCATCAACGACCAGAGCCGCAGGCACATGACCTTGCGCGGACTGTTCGAGTTCAAGGTCGATCCGGCCAAGGCGATAACGCTCGATCAGGTCGAACCTGCGAGCGAGATCGTCAAGCGCTTCGCCACCGGTGCGATGTCGCTCGGATCGATTTCCACCGAAGCGCACACCACGCTGGCCATCGCGATGAACCGCATCGGCGGCAAGAGCAACACCGGCGAAGGCGGCGAGGACCCGGCGCGCTACCGCCAGGAGATGAAGGGCATCCCGATCGTCGCCGGCACCAAGGTCAGCGACCTGATCGGCGCCAAGGTCATCGAGTCGGATTACGTGCTGAAAGACGGCGACAGCCTGCGCAGCCGGATCAAGCAGGTCGCCTCGGGCCGTTTCGGCGTGACCACCGAGTACCTCACGTCGGCCGACCAGCTGCAGATCAAGATGGCACAAGGCGCCAAGCCGGGCGAGGGCGGCCAGCTACCGGGCGGCAAGGTCAGCGAGTACATCGGCATGCTGCGCTATTCGATCCCGGGCGTGGGCCTGATCAGCCCACCGCCGCACCACGACATCTATTCGATCGAAGACCTGGCACAGCTCATCCACGACCTGAAGAATGCCAACCCGCGTGCGTCGGTCAGCGTCAAGCTGGTCAGCGAGGTCGGTGTGGGCACGGTGGCGGCGGGGGTTGCCAAGTGCAAGGCCGACCACGTCGTGATCGCCGGGCATGACGGTGGCACCGGCGCCTCGCCCTGGTCGAGCATCAAACATGCCGGCACGCCCTGGGAGCTGGGCCTGGCGGAGACGCAGCAGACGCTGGTGCTGAACCGCCTGCGCGGGCACATCCGCGTGCAGGCCGATGGCCAGATGAAGACCGGCCGCGACGTGGTCATCGGCGCGTTGCTCGGTGCCGACGAGGTCGGCTTCGCCACCGCGCCGCTGGTGGCCGAAGGCTGCATCA
>JANNJX010000080.1:0-4243 GCA_031396005.1 Burkholderiales bacterium | reverse complement strand
GGTGCAAGCCGCGATTGCCGCCGGCAACATCGGCCGCGGCTTGTCGGAAACCAACATCGGCCTGGCGCTCGAAGCGGCGCTCGACCTGTTCACCGACCGGCCGTACACCGGCTCGCGCATCGTGCTGCTGGTCTCCGACGGTGGCGACCGCATCGACACCGACTTGCGCGAGCGCCTGTCGCACGAAGCGCGCAAGCAGCGCGCGGCGATCTACTGGATCTACCTGCGCTCGGCCAACAGCCCGGGCCTGCGACCGGGCCCCGACGATGCGCCGGGCGCCCTCGAAAGCGTGCCCGAGATGATGCTCAATCGCTTCTTCGAGTCGCTCGAAACGCCGTATCGCGTCTACGAAGCCGGCGACGCCGAAGCGCTGCGCCAGGCCATTGCCGACGTCAACCGGCTGGAGAACCTGCCGATGCTCTACCAGGAGCTGGTGCCGCGGCGCGACTTGGAGCCGTGGTTCCACGCGGCAGCGCTCGCTTGCGTGCTGCTGCTGCTGGCGGCGCAGGCGCTGGAGATTCGCCGATGAGGCTCGCCTCCCGGCGCATGACGCGTGCAGTCTGGCTGCTGCTCGCGCTGGCGATCGCCGCAGCCGCCGCCGACGGTGCGCTGTGGTGGCGTGATCAGCGCCGCAATGCGCAGATCGCCGGCGGCACCGTGCCCACCGACGCCACCGGCTTGCCGGCGGCGATGCGGTTTGCCCAGGCGCATGCGCTGGCCGCCAGCGGCGACGACGAGGCCGCGCTGACGCACTACGGCGCGCTGCAAGGTGACTCGTTGCTCGGCCAGGCGGCGCGCTACAACAGCGCCAACCTGTTGATGCGCCAGGCCGTGGCTTTGCGTGACGCCGAGCGGCCGGGTCAGGCGCTGGCGCTGGTCGAGTTGGCCAAGGAACATTACCGCGACGTGCTGCGCCACGAGCCCGGCCACTGGAACGCGCGCTACAACCTCGAGCGCGCGCAGCGCCTGGTGCCCGACCCCGAAGAGACCGAAGTCGCTGCGCCGTCCGACCGGCGGGCCGAACGCGCCGCGACGACGATGCGCGGCTTCTCGCCGGGCCTGCCGTGAAGCCGCTGCGCATCGACCTGCGCATCGCCGGCCTGCTCGCCGCAGCGCTGTTGCTGGCCGCCACCTTCGCCCGGCCGCTGTGGCCGTTGGAGCGCCCGCGCTTCGAGCATGTGGTGGTGCTCGACGTGACGCAGAGCATGAACGTGCAGGACGAAGTCTGGCAGGGACAAACGGTGTCGCGCCTCGACGCGGCCAAGGCGGCGCTGCGGCAGTCGGTCGAGTCGCTGCCGTGCGGCTCGAAGATCGGCTGGGCGATCTTCACCGAGTACCGCGCGTACCTGCTGTTCACACCGGTCGAGGTCTGCGCGCACCGCGCCGAGTTGCGCGGCGCGCTGGCGCGCATCGACAGCCGCATGGCCTGGTCGGGCAACAGCGAAGTGGCCAAGGGGCTGCACAGCGCTCTGGGCATCGCCCGCCAATTGCCGGGCACGCCGTCGCTGGTCTTCGTCACCGACGGCCATGAAGCGCCGCCGCTCGATCCGAACCAGCGGCCGCCGCTGGAGAGCAAGCCGGGCGAGGTGGCGGGCGTGATCGTCGGCGTCGGCGCGCTCAAAGCCTCACCGATCCCGAAGAGCGATGCGCTCGGCCGCCCGCTCGGCTTCTGGGCGGCCGACGATGTGGCGCAGACCAACCCGCACCAGCCCAACCGCGATCTCAACGGGCGCGACGAGGTGCCGGCGGCGTCGCTCGGCGCCACGCGCGGCAGCGAACACCTGTCGTCGCTGCGCGAGGGCTATCTGCGTTTGCTGGCCAACGAAAACGGACTGGCGTTTTCACGCCTGGGCGGCGACGAGTTGAACGCCGCGCTGCGAGCACCGGCGCTGGCGCGGCCGGTCAGGACCACAGTCGATCTGCGCCATGCGCTGGCGGCGCTGGCCTTGCTGCTGCTGCTGTTGCAGTGGCTGCCGTGGCGGCGCTCAGCCGGGTTGCCCCGAGCGGGCTGACTTGTGCTTGCGGGGTGCAGCGGCTTTGCGCGGTCCGCGCTTCTTCGCTGCCGGCTTCAGGATCAACCGCTCGAGTTCCTCCAACGCCTCGCCGGTATAGACGGCGATGCGCTGCATGTGCGGCAGCGTGCTGTGGCAGCCGGTGAAGCCGAAGGCCATGTTGCCGGCATAACTCTGGCAGGTGATGTTGAGCGCCTGGCCGTGCGTGACCACCGACACCGGGTAGTTGGCGAGCAACTCCGCGCCGCGAAAGTACAGCGGCTTGTCGGGCCCCGGCACGTTGGAGATGGTGATGTTGAACACCGGCCGCGTGCGCCCGGCCAGGCCGGTGAGCAGGCCGAGGATGGTCGGGCCCATCAACGCGATCGTGTAGTTCGACATCGCCGCGCGCGGCAGGCTCTGCACATGCGACTTGGCGGCCTGCACCGACGCGCTGATGGCAGCCAGGCGTTCGAGCGGATCGTCGATGTCGGTGCCGAGCGTGGCGATGATGAAGGTGATGGCGTTGCCGGTGCTGTCGTCGTCCTTCGGCCGCACCGACACCGGGATGCCGGCGGTGAGGGCGCTCTCGGGCAGGTCGCCGCTGTCGTCGAGAAAGCGGCGCAGCGCGCCGCCGCACATCGCCAGCACGAGGTCGTTCAACGTGCAGCCGGCAGCTTCGGCCAGCGCCTTCATGCGCAGCATCGAAAATTGTTGCGTTGCGAAGCGCCGCTTGGCGCGCACGCGGCCGTTGATCGTCGCGCCGGGTGCGCCGAAGGGGATGCGCAGGTCGGTGTCGACATCGCTGGTGACGCGCAGCATCTTGCCGAAGGCCAGCAGCAGTTGCGGCAGGGTGCCGACCTGGCCGCGCAGCGCATCGACCGCGCCGGCCATGGCGTTGGCAAACGTCGGCGCCTTGGTGTCACGCTCGGGTTTGGCATCTGCACCTTTGCGCGACGACAAGCCGGTGGCCCAGAACGGCGGCATCGACAAACTCTTCTCGGGCTCGGCGCTCATCAGCCGCTGCAGCAGCTTCATGCCGCTGACGCCGTCGATCAGCGAGTGGTGCATCTTCATGTAGAGCGCAAAGCGATCTCCTTCCAGGCCTTCGATCAGTGTGCATTCCCACGGCGGGCGCGACAGGTCGAGCGGCTGGCTGTGCATGCGCGCGATCGCCTCGCCGAGCTCGCGCTCGCCGCCGGGGAAGGGCAGCGCGGTGTGGCGCAGGTGCGCTTCGAGATCGATCTCGTCGTCTTCGACCCAGTAGTGCACGGGGCTCTTCAGAATCGACGATTTCAGCTTGCGGTTCCACGGCGCCTCGAATTGGCGGTGCTTGCGGAACTCGGCCATCAACTGGCGCAAAAAGTCCGGCGGCGCGTCCTTGGGCAGCTTGAACGGCATCAGCGCGCCGACATGCATCGGCGTCTCGCGCGATTCGGTGTAGAGCCAGGAGGCGTCGAGCGGGTTCAGGCGAGTCGTTGTCATCATCCGGTTCCAATGAAAAAGGGCCGGTATGAACCGGCCCTTCGAGTGTGGCGCATGCGCGCGCGAATGACATCAGCGTCACTTCGAGGCTGCCGCCGCCGGCACGGGGGCCGCCGGCGCCGCGGCGGACGGCACGGGCGTCGGCGTCATCGTCACCACCGGCGCCAAGGCCGGTGCGACTGCCTTGGTCGCCACGCCCGTGGGCAGCAGCGGCACGATCAGCAGCGCGACGATGTTGATGATCTTGATCAGCGGATTGACCGCAGGACCCGCCGTGTCCTTGTACGGATCGCCGACCGTGTCGCCGGTGACGGCAGCCTTGTGTGCTTCGCTGCCCTTGCCGCCGTGGTGGCCGTCTTCGATGTACTTCTTGGCGTTGTCCCAGGCGCCGCCGCCCGTGCACATCGAGATGGCGACGAACAGGCCGGTGACGATGGTGCCCATCAACAGGCCGCCGAGCGCGGCCGGGCCCAGCAGCAGGCCGACCACGATCGGCGCCACCACGGGCAGCAGCGACGGCACGATCATTTCCTTGATCGCGGCAGTGGTCAGCATGTCGACCGCGGCGCTGTAGTCGGGCTTGCGCTTGCCAGCCATGATCAGGCCGTCGGCGAACTGGCGGCGCACTTCGACCACCACCGAGCCTGCCGCACGGCCGACGGCTTCCATGGCCATCGCGCCGAACAGGTAGGGAATCAGGCCGCCGATGAACAGGCCGACGATGACGCGCGGATCGCTCAGGTCGAAGCTCACGTCCATGCCGCGGC
>JANNJX010000038.1:0-2669 GCA_031396005.1 Burkholderiales bacterium | reverse complement strand
GCCCCCGCACCGCTGGCGGCGCCGCCGGCACCGGCAGCCGAGCCTGCGCCGGTTACCGCGCCTGCGCCTGCGCCGGCGCCGGCAGCTTCGGCACCCGCGCCCCGGCCAGCGGCGTCCGCGCCAATCGTCGCGGCCAAGCCGCCGGCGACTCCCGCCGCCGCAGAAGCCAGCCCGCTCGATGGCCTGATGAACAGCCCGTTCCTGCCGTGGGGCGCCGGCGCCGCCGTCGCGCTGCTCGCCGGCCTGGGCATCTACCGCTGGCGCAGCCGCGCCCGCAACGAGAGCGGAGAAACGTCGTTCCTCGAAAGCCGCCTGCAGCCCGACTCGTTCTTCGGCGCCAGCGGAGGCCAACGCATCGACACCCGCGACGCCTCCGGCGCCGCCTCGTCGATGAGCTACTCGCTGTCGCAGTTGGATGCGATCGGCGACGTCGATCCGGTCGCCGAAGCCGACGTGTATTTGGCGTACGGCCGCGACCTGCAGGCCGAAGAGATTCTGAAAGAAGCGATGCGCAGCACGCCGGAGCGTCTGGCGATCCGCACCAAGCTGCTCGAGGTCTATGCCAAGCGCCGCGACACCAAGGGCTTCGAAGCCCTGGCCGCCCAGCTCTTCGGCCTGACCCAAGGCGACGGCGAGGAGTGGCACAAGACGCAGGAACTCGGCCAGCAGATCGACCCCGACAACCCGCTGTACCAGCCGGGCGGCCGTCCGGCAGCCGCGGCGGGTTCAATGGCCGGCGCCGCGGTGGTCGAGCCGCTGGGTGCCAGTACGCTGCCGCTGTCGGTCATTCCGACCGAGCCGCCCAACCTGGCGCCCGATGAACTCGACAAACTCAGCGCCGACGGCGTGGACCTCGATCTCGATCTGGCGTACTCCGAAGCACTGGCGGCGCCGCCGCCGCGGGACAACACACAGCCGCTGCCGGCCAAGGCTTCGCTGCCTGGCAGCCTCGATCTGCCGGACCTGCCCGGCGCTGCAGCAGCGGCGGCAGGCTCGCGCTCGGGACCGGATTCCAAATCGATGCCGTTCGACTTGAGCGGCATCTCGCTCGACCTGGGCAAGCCCAAGCCCGGCAAGGGCAGCGAGCCGGCACTCGATTTCGGCAGCTTCGGCCCCGAGAGCACGCAGCAGCCGCCGATCGAGTCGGCCGACCCGCTGACGCGCAAGCTCGAGCTGGCCGAGGAGTTCCGTCAGATCGGCGACAAGGAAGGTGCGCGCGATTTGCTCGAAGAGGTTCTGGCCAAAGCCAGCGGGCCGTTGAAGGCGCGCGCGCAAAGCCTGCTCGACGGATTGGCCTGAGATGACCGCCGGTGCGCCGGGCGCCGGGCGCCTGGCGCTCGGCATCGCCTTCCGCGGCAGCGCCTACCAGGGCTGGCAGAGCCAGGTCGGCGGGCGCACGGTGCAGGACCGGCTCGAGGCGGCGCTGGCATCGTTTGCCGACAGCCCCATGCGCACGCTGTGCGCGGGCCGCACCGACACCGGCGTGCATGCATTGAACCAGGTCGTTCACCTCGACGCGCCGGTCGAGCGCGACATCTTTTCGTGGGTGCGCGGCACCAACCGCTACCTGCCGGCCGACATCGCCGTGCAGTGGTGCGTGCCGGTGGCGCCGGACTTTCATGCGCGCAACAGCGCGCGCGGCCGCCGCTACGTCTACGTGCTGCTGGAGTCTGCGGTGCGACCGGCTCTCGAAAGTGGCGCGGTGGGTTGGGTGTTCCGCCCGCTCGATGGCGATGCGATGCGCGCCGCCGCGACGTCGCTGCTCGGTGAGCACGATTTCAGCTCGTTTCGCTCGTCGCAGTGCCAGGCGATATCGCCGGTGAAGACGCTGCGCACGATCGGCATCGAGCGTCGCGGCGCCGTCATGGGCGGGTACTGGCGCTTCGACTTTGACGGCAGCGCGTTTTTGCACCACATGGTGCGCAACATCATGGGCTGCCTCGTCGCCGTCGGGCAGGGGTCGTACGCGCCGTCCTGGTTGGCCGACGTGCTCGCCGCGAAGAACCGCGACGCCGCCGCGCCCACCTTCGCCCCCGACGGCTTGTACTTCGCCGGCCCGTACTACGATGCGGCGCATGGCATTCCCGAGCGCACTTCGGCCTTCGACTGGCTCCCGTAGCCCTGCGCGCACGCGCATCAAGATTTGCGGTCTGACGCGTGAGGCCGACGTGGCCGCCGCAGTCGACGCAGGCGCCGATGCGATCGGCTTCGTGCTCTACGCCAAGAGCGCGCGTCATGTCACGCTCGAGCGCGCGGTGCAGCTTGCGCAAACGCTGCCGCCCTTCGTCACGCCAGTGCTGCTCTTCGTCAACGCGGCGCTGACCACGATCGACGCGGCGTGCAAAGCGCTGCCGCAAGCGCTGCTGCAGTTCCACGGCGACGAAACGCCGGCCGATTGCGACGCCGCGATGCGCGCCTACCTGCGCGCCGTGCGCATGGCGCCGGGTGTCGATTTGCTAGACTGCGCACGTTCATTTCCCCGTGCTGCGGCCCTGCTGCTCGACGCCGACGTCGACGGCTACGGCGGCGGCGGCAAGGTCTTCGATTGGTCACTGCTTCCAACCGACGTTCCCTCTCGGCTCGTTTTGTCTGGTGGGTTGAATCCTGCCAACGTGATCGATGGGGTGCTGCGCGTCCGGCCGTTTGCCGTTGACGTGAGCTCCGGCGTG
>JANNJX010000031.1:0-9228 GCA_031396005.1 Burkholderiales bacterium | reverse complement strand
AGGCGGCGCAGCGCAGCGAAGTCGACGCTGCCGTCATCGTGCATCGGCGTGACGAGGGCAACCAGGCTGCCGGTGATCGGGTTCATGCGCCGAATTCTAGCGGGGCGGCATCGACGGCCTGCCGGCGCGCGGCGATGCGCTGCACGCGGCGCGGCGGGCCGCCCAACACACCGTCTTCATAGGCCACCACCTGCAGCGCCGCGCAGGCCCACAGCAACTCGCCGGCAAGCAGCAGGAAGTCCGGATTCGACGGCTTGCCGAAGGCTTCGTTGCCGGCGGCGAAAGTTTCGTAGATCAGCACGCCGCCGGGGGCGACGCTGGCAACGATCGTCGTCAACAACGGCCGCCACAAGTAGTTGGTGACAACGACGGCGTCGAAGGTTTCATCGCCGAACGGCCACGGATCGTTCTCGATGTCGGCGACGAAGACGCGGCTGAGCGCATGCAACGGCGCCACTGCTGCCGTATCACGATCGACGCCAGTGACCGCAAAGCCTTGCGCCTGCAGCCAGCGCAGGTGCCGGCCGCTGCCGCAGGCCACGTCGAGCACCGTGCCGCCCGGCGTGATGAGCGGTGTCCAGCGCTGCACCCAGCGCGAAGGTTGGAGCCCGGCGTGCACGGTCTAAAGACAGCCCCAAATCTGCGTCGCGAGTTGCATCACCAGGTCCGGCTGCAGGTACGACATGAACACGAGAACCAACACGAGCAATGCAGCCATGCGCCATGTCCAACGCGAAGCCATGCGCAGCTTCATGCTGCTGCGCCAGAAGCTGCTGTGGGCCGCGCGATCGCGGTCTCACGAACCGGCAGGTTGAGGAGCGCCGCAAAGACGCCGAGCGCCACCGAGATCCACCAGACGACGTCGTAGCTGCCGGTGGCGTCGTAGAGCTTGCCGCCGAGCCAGACACCGAGGAACGAGCCGACCTGGTGCGACAGGAAGACAAAGCCGGCCAGCATCGACATGTACTGCACGCCAAAAACCTGCGCCACCACGGCGTTGGTGAGCGGCACGGTGGACAGCCACAGCACGCCCATCACGGCAGAGAAGATGTACACGCTCCACGGCGTCAGCGGCGTCGTCAGGAAGACGACGATCGCCAACGAGCGCAGGATGTAGATGCCCGACAGCAGATAGCGTTTCGGGAAATGCTGGCCGAGCGAACCGGCGGCGTAGGTGCCGAAGACGTTGAACAGCCCGATCAGCGCCAGCGCCGTCGTCGCCACGTCGGGCGTGAGGCCGTTGTCCTTCAGGTAGCTCGGCATGTGGATGCCGATGAAGACGACCTGGAAACCGCAGACGAAGTAGCCCGCCATGAGCAATTGGAAGCTGGGGTAGGTGAAGGCCTCGCGCAGCGCCGCTCCGATGCTCTGCTGCGGCCGCGCGAAGCCGCCTTCGAACCCGCGCTCGCGCAAGCCGGCGGCCAGCGGCAGGATCAGCAGCGCCAGCGCGGCCAGCGAAAACAGCGCGCCTTGCCATCCGATGCCGCCGATCAGGCCGTTTTCCACCGGCACCATCAGGAACTGGCCGAACGAGCCCGCGGCCGCTGTCACGCCCATCGCCCACGAGCGCTTGGCGGGATCGATGTTGCGGCCGATGACGCCGTAGACCACCGCGTAAGTCGTGCACGCCTGCGCGATGCCGAGCAGCACGCCGGCGGTGGCCGTGAAGGCCAGGGGCGTTGGCGCTAGCGCCATCAGCGCCAGGCCGAGCGCGTAGATCACACCGCCGGCCAACAGCACGCGATAAGCGCCGAAGCGGTCGGCCACCATACCGGCGAACAGGCCGGCTACGCCCCAGGTGATGTTCTGAATCGCGATTGCAAAGGCGAAGTGCTCGCGCGTCCAGCCGCGCTCCATCGTGACCGGCTGCAACCACAGCCCGAAGCCGTGGCGGATGCCCATCGACAGCGTGACGATGGCGGCGCCGCAGATCAGCACCTGCGTCATCGACAGGCGGGCGGGGGCGGCTGGATTCATCACCGAACTGTAGCGGCCCAGGCTGCTTTTCGCTCGCAGAGACCTGGGCGCCGTCGTGCATCACGTGCCACGTGACGGCTTCTGGTTCATGCGTTTCGATCTGTGAAGGTGGCTGCCTAGAATCCGCCGCCATGCCCACCACCAAGCAACCTGCCAAGTACGCCGAAGACTCGATCCGTGTGTTGAAGGGCCTCGAACCCGTCAAGCAGCGGCCCGGCATGTACACGCGCACCGACAGTCCGCTGCACACGATCCAGGAAGTCATCGACAACGCCGCCGACGAAGCGCTGGCCGGTTTCGGCAAGCGCATCGCGCTGACGCTGCACAGCGACGGCTCGGTCAGCGTCGATGACGACGGGCGTGGCATTCCGTTCGGCCTGCACCCGGAAGAAGGCGTGTCGGTGCTCGAGATCGTCTACACGCGGCTGCATGCCGGCGGCAAATTCGACAAGGGCGGCAGCAACGCCTACAGCTTCTCCGGCGGCTTGCACGGCGTCGGCGTCAGCGTGACCAACGCGCTGGCGAAGAAGCTCGCCGTGACCGTGTACCGCGAAGGGCAGGTGGCGACGATCACGTTCTCCGCTGGCGACGTGACCGAGAAGCTAGACGTCAACAAGGCCAAGGCGGGCGACCGCAAGCAGGGCACCAGCGTGCGTGTCTGGCCCGATGCGAAATATTTCGACAGCGGCGAGTTGCCGAAGAACGAGCTCGTGCACCTGTTGCGCAGCAAGGCGGTGCTGATGCCCGGCGTGGTCGTGACGCTGACGCACGAGAAGACGAAGGAGACGCAGACCTGGCAGTACAAGAAGGGCCTGGCCGACTACCTGATGCAGAGCATCGCGGCCGAGCCGTTGATCCCGCTGTTCGAGGGCGAGCACTACGCCGAAGAGGGCGAGGCCGAGAACAACGCCGAAGGCGAGGGCGCGGCGTGGTGCGTGGCCTTCACCGAAGACGGCAACACGCTGCGCGAGAGCTACGTCAACCTGATCCCGACGGTGGCCGGTGGCACCCACGAGGCCGGGCTGAAGGACGGGTTGTTCACAGCGGTGAAGGGCTTCATCGATCTGCATGCGCTGCTGCCCAAAGGCGTCAAGCTGATGCCCGACGACGTCTTCTCGCGCGCCAGCTTCGTGCTCTCGGCCAAGGTGCTCGACCCTCAGTTCCAGGGCCAGACCAAGGAGCGCCTGAACTCGCGCGACGCGCTGCGCCTGGTGTCGAACTACACGCGCCCGGCGCTGGAGCTGTGGTTGAACCAGCATGTCGAGCACGGCAAGAAGCTCACCAAGCTCGTCATCAAGCAGGCGCAGACGCGGCAGCGCGCGTCGCAGAAAGTCGAGAAGCGACGCGGCTCCGGAGTGGCCGTGCTGCCCGGCAAGCTGACCGATTGCGAGAGCCGCGATCTCGAACTCAATGAAGTCTTCCTTGTCGAAGGCGACTCGGCCGGCGGCAGCGCCAAGATGGGCCGCAACAAGGAAACGCAGGCCGTGCTGCCGTTGCGCGGCAAGGTGCTCAACGCGTGGGAGGTCGAGCGCGACCGCCTGTTCGCCAACAACGAGATCCACGACATCGCAGTCGCGCTCGGCGTCGATCCGCATGGTGCCAACGACGAGCCCGGGCGCGGTGCCGGGCCGCCCCAAGCCGCGCGCGCCCCCTCGGGGGGCAGCGAAGGACGCGAAGCGTACGAGCCTGGGGGCGTGCTATCAGGCCTGCGTTACGGCAAAGTCTGCATCCTTGCCGACGCCGACATCGACGGCTCGCATATCCAGGTGCTGCTGCTGACGCTGTTCTTCCGCCACTTCCCGCAGCTGATCGAGCGCGGCCACATCTACGTCGCCAAGCCGCCGCTGTACCGCGTCGATGCACCGGCGCGCGGCAAGAAGCCGGCAGCGAAGATTTACGCGCTCGACGACGGCGAGCGCGACGCCATCCTCGACAAGCTGCGCAAGGAAGGCGCACGCGACGGCTCGTGGAGCATCGGCCGCTTCAAGGGCCTGGGCGAGATGACGGCGGTCCAGTTGTGGGAGACGACCCTCAACCCGGACACGCGGCGGCTGCTGCAGGTCAGCTTCGCCGAACTCGGCTCGTCGGCGACGACGGACGCGCTGACCAAGTTGATGGGCAAGGGTGAAGCCGCGGCGCGGCGCGAGCTGATGGAGCTGCGCGGCGATGCGATCGAGGTGGATGTTTGAGCCGCATGCGCCTGCGGCCGACGATGCTGTCCGGGTCGCGATGTCGATGCTCGACCGCGCGTGCCGGGAGCGCGTGGCGCTGGGCCTCGGAAAGCTGACGCGGCACGTGCAGCGCGTTCAGCGCAGCACGCTGTCCAACAGGTTGCCGGCGCCGATGAAGACGTTGAGCCGGTCGCGCATGAACTCGTCTTGCCTGCGTTGCGTTTCGCCGAACTCGAGCACGGTGCCGCGCACGCGGCCGTCGGTCGGCCAGCGCGGTCCGTCCGTGGCGTCGGGGCGGCCCGTTGTGGCGAACGCGACCCAGCGCTCGGCGACGCGTCGGCTCGCGGCGCGGTCTGCCTCGGTCCATGGCGCGGCGGTGCAGTTGCAGGTGTCTCCCGTGCCGAAGACGACAGGGATTTCGCCGCCATGCGGCACGCCGGGTTGCGTCGCCGCCAGACCTTCGGCGCGGCGGCTGAAGTAGTAGCGCCAGGTCGGTGCATGCGGTGCGTTGAGCACGGCGATGCGGCGCGCAAACGCGCCGAAGACCGCGTCGCGCACCACCTGGCGGCCGAGCTCGGCGTCGTCCTTCACGTCGGGGTAGTGCGGCTGCACGAACAGTTTGCCGGCGCCGAGCTGGCGGATGACCGCGTCGCCGCGGATGCCGAACGCCGTGGCCACGCTGGCGTCGTCGCTGTTGCTGCCGATGATCAGTGGCACTTTGGCCTGCCGGCCGGCGCGAAAGGTGGCGATGAGGCTGCGCGGCAGCACCGCATCGCCGATCACCGGGCTCGGCGCCAGCGTTAGCTTCGGATCGTCGAGTGTGGTGAAGCGCTCGGCTGGCACGGCCCGCAACTGCGCAGCGCTGGCGCGTGCGCCGGCCAGGCCGAGCGCGTCGGCGAGCTTGATGCCGGTGCCGCGCGCCATGTCGCGCGTGTGGCTCGGCAGGCCGTACGCGCTCTGTGAGATCGCCTGCTGAAACAGACCGCGCGCCGGCGGCGAGGCCATCAGCGCCAGCACGCTTTGCGCACCGGCCGACTCGCCGAAGATCGTCACCCGCTTCGGGTCGCCGCCGAAGGCCGCGATGTTGCGTTGCACCCAGCGCAACGCGGCGATCTGGTCCTGCAGGCCGAAGTTGGCGGGCGCGGGCTGTGCGGTCGCTTCGCGCTCCAGCGCCGGGTGAACGACGAAACCGAGGGGCCCGAGCCGGTAGTTGAAGCTGACCACGATGACGTCGCGCCGCGCCAGGACCGTGCCGTCGGTGAAAGGCAGGCTGCCCGAGCCGATGACGAAGGCGCCGCCGTGGATCCACACCATCACCGGCAGTGCAGCGCCGGGCTCGGCGCGTGGCGTCCAGACGTTGATGAACAAACAGTCCTCGCTGGTCGGGCCGACCTCACCGCCGCCTTCGAGCGACGGCCCGCGCTTTTGCGTGCAGGCGGCGCCGTAGCGCGTGGCGTCGCGCGTGCCTTGCCAGGCGGGCGTGGGTTGTGGCGCGCGCCAGCGCAGCGCGCCGACGGGCGCGGCGGCGTAGGGCAGGCCCTTGAAGACGGCCACGCCGTCGGTTTGTGTGCCTTCGACGAGGCCGTTCGTGGTGACGGCGATCGGCGCAGCGTGCGCGAAGACTGCAACCGAAGCCAGCAGCCACCCGGCCAGCAGAGCGCGCGTCATGGTTTGCGCGCCGGGCAGACGAGGTCGCCCTCGGGACACGTCGACAAGCGCTCGATCGACGTCGTGCGCGCTTGCGTCTGCCGCGTCACGCATTGCCAGCGCAGCATCTCGCGAACACTGCCGCCGCTGGCTGTGCCACTTTCGAAGCTGCATTGCGCGGTGCGCCAGGCGATCCACGCCTTCTGCGCCGACCGCCATCGCGAGCGGTCGCTGGTCTTCAGCCGCGTCTCGAGCGCCTTGATCGATGCGGCCTGCGCGGCGTTGGCAGCGAGGAAGTCCTCGTAGGCGCAGGCGTTCATGTCGGCCTGCGTGAGGGCGGTCTTGCAGTCGAGCGCGTGCGCGAATGGCATCAGCGTCGGCCCGAGCAGCAGCGCGATCAGGGCATGGGTACAGCGTGTCATGTCCACTTTCGTCAGCGCCGGCAGCGCAGGTCCTCGAACGTCAGACCTTGATCGATTATGTACGGTGCAAGGTCGTAGCCGAGGATGCGCGCCGCGCAAGCCGCACCCATGGCCGCGCTGGTCTGGATGCCGTAGCCGCCCTGGCCGCAGCACCAGAAGAAGCCGGGCAGCGCATCGTCGAAACCGCCGACGAGTGCGCCATCGGGCACGAAGCTGCGCAATCCGGCCCAGGTGCGCAGCGGCCGGCGGATCGTCAGTGTCGTCGCGCCTTCGATGCGGGCGATGCCGGTGGCGATGTCGAGTTCTTCGGCAATCACGTCGTGCGGCGCCACCGGGTCGGCGTTGGCTGGCGAGCCGAGCAGCACGCCAGCGTCGGGCTTGAAGTAAAAGTCTTCGTCGATGCCGACCACGCACGGCCAGGCCCGCGTGTCCAGGCCGGGCGGCGGCGCGAAGCTGAAGGCGCTGCGGCGTTTGGGCTGCAGACCGAGCGGGCGCGCGCCGGCGAGTGCGGCCAGCACGTCGGCCCAGGCGCCAGCGGCGTTGACGACGACCGGCGCGCGCAAGGTGCGATCCGCAGCGCGAACCTCCCAGTGGCCGCGCGTGCACTCGAGATGCGCTACTTCGAAGTTGCAGAAGACTTGGGTGTTCATGGCCTGGGCGCCGCGCAGGTAATGTTGGTGCAGCGTGTGCACGTCGATGTCGCTGCCATCGGTGTCGTGAAGCGCTGCAGCCGCGGCTTCGGCGCGCAGCACCGGCACCAGCGCCTGCGCGGCCGACGTGCTCAGGAGCGACACGCCGCGAGTGCCTTCGGTGTGGAGCCGATCGCGCAGCCGGTGCAGGGTGTCGAGTTGAGACGCGCGTGCCGGGAACAGCGATCCGCGCGCGGTCAGCACGCCGGGCACCGCTTGCAAAAACGCCTGGCTCGCCCTTGTCAGTGCCCGCACTTGCGGCGGCCCGTAGCTCGGCGCGAAGTACGCGGCCGAGCGCCCGGTGCTGTGGTAACCCGGCTGCGCTTCACGCTCGACGACAGCCACGCTTGCGTGCGGCGCCAGGAAATGCGCCAACGAGGCACCGGCGATGCCGGCGCCGATGACGACGGCGTCGAAGTCCTGCGGGCTGCTCACGCAGCGATGTTAGGCGCGCCGCACGATCGGCTTCACCGGTGGTTTCGAAGGAGCACCGACGTGCATCGCCCAGCCATCGGTGGCCGCGGCCTGCGGCATCCACTGCCAGCCGCGGCCGCCGAGCCGCAATTTCGCCGCCATGCGAACCGCGCGCTCGCACGCCGCTTCGTCGATCTGCAAAGCGAAGCGCTGCCAACGGCGGCTGACGGCGGCGTCGGTCCACAGGTCTTCGAGCGCTTGGCGAAGATCGGCGCCGCCGGTCTTCATGCCGATCGCCAACCGCCGCGCCTGCAGCGTCAGCACGAAGACCTGGAAGTCGTGGCGCGCGGCGGCCGGCAGATGCGCCATCAGCTCGCGCAGCCGCGGCACGGCCTGCACTTCGGTGAAGGCCAGCGTCACCACCGCTTGCAGCGCCTGCACCGGGTTCAGCAAACGCAGGCGGTTCGGCGGCAGCACCGACAGCGGCAGGCAGGCGGCTTCGTCGTGCTTCATCAATGTCGCAAAACTCATCAGCACGGCCAGGCGCGACCATTGCAGCGCGGACAGGCCGTCGAGCGTGTCGAGGCCCGAGGCTGCGAGCTGCTTGACGACGGTCAGCGCGTCGCGGCAACCGAGATCGGCCTTGGCTTCGTTGGCGCGCGCGGAGATCACCGCCAGGTTGCCGGCGGCGTAGCCGGCCTGGTTGCAGACACGGTCCACGCAGGCGTCGCTGCCGGCGCCGCTGGCGTGGGTGAGGGGGGTGCGGGTGATCGGGCAGACCGCCACGTCGATCTGCGACAGGAAGTTCGGCGTGACCTGCGTGCCCTCGAAGACGCGGCCGCGGCGCCAGGCGCCGAAGCGCAATTGCAGCCACTTGCGCACCTGCGGCGAAGGCTTCAGCGTGCGCGTGCCGAAGACCGCACTGCCGGCCTGCCAGCCCTGGCGCACCGGGTGGCCGTCGGTCAGTGCCTCGGGCGGCGGCGTCAGGCGGTAGTGGGCGTAGTCCCATCCAAGTTCGAAGGCGGTGCGGTCGGTGCCCCGCGCTTCATGGACGGCGGGCTGGGTGTCGGCAAACAGGTCGAGCGTGGTGGACATGGCGGCGTCTTTCGTCGGCGAGCACCGGAACGGCTCCGGCACTGCGAGCTTGCCCGCTGACAGGCTCACAGAGTGAGCCTGTCAATGCCCTTGCGTTAACATGGTGGCTCACTATTTGAGCCACTCCGATGGGAAAAACCGAGCGCTTCTACAAGATCGAGCTGCTGATCCGCAACCGCGGCAGCGTGACCTTTGCCGAGCTGATGGACGAGCTCGGCGTCAGCCGGGCCACCCTCAAGCGCGACCTCGAATACCTGCGCGAGCGCCTCGACGCGCCGATTGTCTACGAGCGCGAGAGCAACGGCTACCGCTTCACCGCAGCCGACGCGCGCGATGCCCGCCAGATCCGCCACGAGCTGCCGGGGCTGTGGTTTTCCGAGCGCGAAATCCACGCGCTGTTGACAATGCACCAGCTGATCGAAGGGCTCGACGAAGGCGGCGTGCTCGCCCGCCACCTGCAGCCGCTGCTCGACAAGCTGCACGGCATGCTCGGCGCCAGCGACGCCGAATCGCGCGAGATGGTGAAGCGGGTCAAGGTGATGTCCGCGGCGCGTCGGCCGGTGCCAGCGAAGCATTTCGAGGTCATCGGCGGGGCGCTGACCCGCCGGCTGCGCGTGCACCTGCACTACTGGGTGCGCAGCCGGCGCGAAATGACCGAGCGCGTCGTTTCTCCGCAGCGCCTCGTCCACTGGCGCAACACTTGGTACCTCGACGCTTGGTGCCACGCCAGCGACAGCCTGCGCCGCTTCGCGCTCGATGCGATCCGCGAGGCCGATCTGGTGGAGCAGCGCGCCAAGGACGTGTCGATCAAGA
>JANNJX010000020.1:0-2477 GCA_031396005.1 Burkholderiales bacterium | reverse complement strand
TGCGCTTGCTTCGCGCCGTCTTTGACGGCGAACGCGCTCGGGATGCGGAACGGGTCGAAGCCGTGGATGTTGCGCCCCGTCGGCAGCACCGCCGGCGTGCGCAGGATGTCGCCGCCTGGCGACGGCCGGATGTAGCGGCCGTCGAGCGCGCGCAGCAGCGCCGGCACTTCGGTGTCTTCGGACAGCAGGATGTTCGCGTCGGCCAGCTCCTGCATCAGCGCCAGCGACTCGCTGTCATGCGCGCCGCCGCCGATCTCGAGCGCTTGCGCGGCGCTGTGTCCTGCCACCAGCGCTTCGACGGCGTCGCGTTCCAGCGTGCGGCCATGCGAAGCCTCGGCCATCGACAACAGCATGTCGGTGCGCTCGGCCGCGCTCGGTGGGCGGCCGGCGACATGCAGGCCGCAGGGGATCAGCGTGTATTCGAGTTCGAGCATCTGCTCGGCGAGCTTGGCCACGCGCGCATCGGCATCGCCATTGGCAGAAGCGTCCCACACCGGCTCGGCGTCGGCGAGGTTCAGCACGGCGGCTTGTGCCTGCAGCAACGAGCACATCTCGCTGCGCTCGGCAGCCTGCGGGGGCATGCCGCGCCAGCGGTCGATCGAGGCCTTCAGATCCTTCAGGCCGAGGTAGAGGCCCGACTGCGCGATGGGCGGCGTCAGGTAGCTGATCAGCGTCGCCCCCGAGCGGCGCTTGGCGATCGCGCCTTCGGACGGGTTGTTCGCGGCGTACAGATAGATGTTCGGCAGGTCGTCGATCAGCCGGTCGGGCCAGCAGGCGCCGCTCATGCCGCTTTGCTTGCCGGGCATGAATTCGAGCGAGCCGTGGGTGCCGAAGTGCAGCACCGCGTCGGCGGCGAAGTCTTCGCGCAGGTAGCGGTAGAAGGCCGAGAAGGCATGCGTGGGCGTCAGGCCTTTTTCGAATAGCAGGCGCATCGGGTCGCCCTCGTAGCCGAACGAAGGCTGCACGCTGATCAGCACGTTGCCGAACTGCTTGCCGAGGACGAAGATGCCGCGGCCGTTGCTGAGCTGGCGGCCGGGCGCCAGGCCCCACTGCGCTTCGATCTCGTTCAACCAGCGCTCGCGCTTGAGATGATCGTCAGTGGCGATCAGCGTGTGCACGTTGGCATCGGCGCCGTGCAACTCGGCGTTGCCTTTGAGGATGCCGTCGCGCAGCGCATCGACGCTCGCCGGCAGCTCCACGTGGTAGCCCTGCGCCTTCATCGCGGTGAGTGTGTGGAACAACGACTCGAACACCGACAGGTAGGCGGCGGTGCCGATGTTGCCGGCGTTCGGCGGGAAGTTGAAGATGACGATCGCCACCTTGCGCTCGGCGCGCTGGCTGCGCCGCAGTGCCACCAGCTTGGCCACGCGCGCGGCCAGCATCTGCGCGCGCTCGGGGCAGCTGTGCATGTCCTGCGCCTGCTGGTCTGCGGTGAAGGTGCAGGCGTGGTGGCAGCCGGTGCAGGTGACGCCGGGCGCGCCGGGGCGGCCGCCGAAAACCATCGGCGCCGTGGCGCCGTCGAGCTCGGGGATGGCGACCATGATCGTGCTCTCGACCGGCAGCAGACCGCGCTCGGAAGCGCCCCACTGGTCGAGCGTCTGGAACTCGACCGGGTGCGCGGCGACATAGGGCACGTCGAGTTTGGCCAGGACCTCTTCGGCTGCCTTGGCGTCGTTGTAAGCCGGGCCGCCGACGAGCGAGAAGCCGGTCAGCGAGACGACGGCGTCGACGGTGACATGGCCGTCGTGCATGAAGTACTCGTCGATGGCCGGGCGCGCATCGAGGCCGGCGGCGAAGGCCGGCACCACGCGCAGGCCGCGCGCTTCGAGCGCAGCGATCACGCCGTCGTAGTGCTTGGCGTTGTTCGACAGCAGGTAGGAGCGCAGCAACAGGATGCCGACCGTGCCTTTGGCGGTGCGTCCTGCCGGTGATGGCAGCGCGGTGACATCGCTGCCGAGGCGGCCCGCCAGGCGCGGGTGATAGACACCGACCTCGGGGTACTCGACCGGCGCGGTAGGCTTGAACAAGCCGCGCAGCACATGGCGTGGGCCCTCGGCGCCACGATCGACGACATGGCGCACGAGGTTGAGCATGTTCTCGTCGGAGCCGCCGAGCCAGTATTGCAGCGTCAGGAAATAAGCGCGCACGTCCTGCGCCGTGCCGGGAATGAAGCGCAGCATCTGCGGAATGCGGCGCAGCATCTTCATCTGCGCCGCGCCGCCGGTGGCTGCCTTGTCCTTGCCGGCGCTGCCGCGCAGTTTTTTCAGCAGCGCCATCGGGCCGCTGGCCGGCTTGCCCATGTCGAAGTGGCCCAGGCGCGTGAGTTTCACGACCTCGCTGGCCGACATCAGGCAGATCATCGCGTCGCACTGCTCGCGGCGCGCGCGCAGGTCTTCGAGGATCGGCAGGAAATGGTCTTCGAGGAAGAGCATGCCGGCAACGATGATGTCGGCCTGCGCGATGTCGGCCTTGCAGCG
>JANNJX010000812.1:0-1570 GCA_031396005.1 Burkholderiales bacterium | reverse complement strand
AAGGCCCAGGGCCGCGGCCTCGGATTGAAAGCGGCGATCTTCGACGTCGACGGCGTGCTCACCGACGGCAGCCTGTACATCGGCGAACATGGCGAAAGCTTCAAGGCCTTTCATGCGCTCGACGGCCAGGGCCTGAAGCTGCTGGCGCAAGGCGGCATCGCGCCGATCGTCATCACCGGCCGCGATTCGCTGGCCGTTCGCCGCCGGGTCGCCGATCTGGGCCTGCAGCACATGCGCTTCGGCGTCGCCGACAAACTGGCTGCCGCGAACGAGTTGCTGCAGACGCTGGCCCTCGATTGGGGCGACGTGGCCGTGATGGGCGACGACTGGCCCGACCTGCCGCTGTTCGCCCGCGCTGCGTTCGCATGCGCGCCGCCGAACGCGCACGCCGAAGTGCGCGCGGTTGCGCATCACATCACCCACTTGCGCGGCGGCCAAGGCGCAGCACGCGAGTGCTGCGACCTGCTGCTGATGGCCAGCGGGCGCTATGCGGCGCTGCTGCAAGGCCACCTGACCACGTTAGATTCGAAGTAGCGTGGCCCTCGACCTCGAAAGCCTGCTGCAACCGCTCGATCCGCTGCCGGCATCGGGCCCGCAGAATCCGCCGCCGCGGCCGCGTCAGCCGGTGTGGTGGCATGTCGGCCAGTTCGTCTCGGCCTACCTGCCGCTGATCCTGATGGGCGTGCTGGCGCTGGCCACGTGGTGGTTGGTCAGCAACACGCCGCGCCCCATTGCGCCGCGCGAGGCCGCACCGCCGCGCCACGAACCGGACTACACGATGCAGGGCTTCACGCTGCAGCGTTTCGGCGCCGACGGCGCGCTGCGGGTGCAGGTGCAGGGTGCGCGGCTGCGCCATTACCCCGACACCGACACGATGGAGATCGACCAGCCGACGATCCGCGCGACGGCGCTGGACGGCACGGTCACCGTGGCCAGTGCGCGCTTGGCAGTCAGCAACGGCGACGCGACGCAGGTGCAACTGCAAGGCACCGCGCGTGTGTTGCGCCATGCCACCGCGACGGCCGCAGCGATCGAGTTCGAGAGCGAATTCCTTCACGCCTTTCTCGACACGGAACGGGTCACGTCGCACCTGCCGGTGCGCTTGCGCCAAGGCACGAGCGAGCTGCGCGTGGCCTGGCTCGAGTACGACAACCTGTCGCGCAGCGCCAAGCTCGGTGGACCCTTGCGCGCGCGCTTCGAACTGCCGCCGCGAAGATGAGCGGGCTGGCGCTCATCACCGGCGCCGCATCATGAGCGCACCGTTGATCTTCATCACCGGCGCGTCGAGCGGCATCGGCCAGGCACTCGCCGCGCGTTATGCCAGGGCCGGCTGGCGCCTCGCACTCGCGGCGCGCCGCGTCGGCGAGATTGACAGCTGGGCGGCGGCGCAAGGGCTCGCTGGCGATCGCTGCGTTGCGTATGCCGCCGACGTGCAGCAAATCGACAGCATCGTCGGCGCAGGGCAGCGCTGCATCTCCCTGCAAGGCGTGCCGGATGTCGTCATCGCCAACGCCGGCATCAGCGTCGGCATCGACACCGAAGCCCGCGATGACCTCGACGTGCTCGCCGA
>JANNJX010000498.1:0-1585 GCA_031396005.1 Burkholderiales bacterium | reverse complement strand
TTTCCACGACAGGCCGGCGAAGAACAGCACGTACAGCCCGGCCGAGAGAATGAGGACGGCCGTGCCCAGATCAGGCTGCTTGGCAACCAGGCCGAAGGGCACGAGCAGAATCAACGCCGCCACCACCCACTCGGCGGTGCGCATGCGGCCTTCGCAGGTCTGGAACCACCAGGCCAGCATCAGCGGCGTCGCCAGCTTGAGGATCTCGCTCGGCTGGATCACCGTGATGCCGATGTTGAGCCAGCGCGTCGCCCCCTTCTTGCTGATGCCGAAGACAGCGGTGGCGACTAGCAGGATCACGCCCAGCGTGTAGATCGGCACTGCCAGCGCCATCAGCCGCTGCGGCGGTATCTGCGACACCGTCCACAGGATCGCCAGCGCGATCAGCATGTTGCGGCCGTGGTCGACGAAGCGCGTGCCATGGTCGAAGCCGGCCGAGTACATCGTCATCAGGCCGAACGCCGCCAGCAGCAGCACCGCCACCGACAGCAGGCCGTCGAAGCCGAACAGCACCGGCTTGATGCGTTGCCAGGCCGAAGGCTGCTCGTAGACAGTGCTCACTGGAGCCCCTTGTCAGCGGAATACCGCAGCCGATCCCCCGAGGGGATGCGGGCCGGCTCCGGAACGGCCGCGCGCTCGGCCCGCTGGCATGACTTCGTCATGGCTTGCTGTTCAGCGCCACGGGGCCCGGCGCGGTGGTCACCACCGACTGAGCGAAGCCACCGCCTTGCAGCCCCGGCAGCAGCACGTCCTTGGCGTCGCGCTGTTTGCCGATCGGTGCCGTGGATTTGCCGATCTGCGTGGCCGCCATGTCCTCGTCGCTCGGCCACAGGCCGGCCATCCAGTAGTCGAAGACGCGGCGCGCGATCGGTGCGGCGGCCTCCGAGCCGAAGCCGGCGTTCTCGACGACGACGGCCAGCGCGATCGTCGGCGTGTCGAGCGGCGCGAAGGCCATGTAGAGCGAGTGGTCGCGCTGGTACTCGTCGATCTTCGAGGCGTTGTATTTCTCGTTGGCCTTGATGCCGATGGCCTGCGCGGTGCCGGTCTTGCCGCCGGTCTTGTACGGCGCGCTGGCGAACGAGCGCACCGAGGTGCCTTCCTGCGTCACACCGTGCAGCGCGCGCTTGATCAGCGCGACGTGCTCAGGGTCGTAGGGCAGCGGCGCCAGCGCCTGCGCATCGGGGCGGCTTTTGGTGCGCTTGACCGCGGCCTCGATCTCGCGCACCAGGCGCGGCTCGAAGCGCTGCCCGCCGGCCACGATCGTGGCGGTGGCATTGGCCAGTTGCAGCATCGTGAAGCTGTTATAGCCCTGGCCGATGCCCAGCGAGATCGTTTCGCCGGCGTACCAGCGCTGCTGCTCGGCCTTCTTGTAGGCCTTCTTCTTCCACGCCGTCGAGGGCAGCAGGCCGCCCACCTCGCCGTCGAGGTCGATGCCGGTCTTGCGGCCGAAGCCCATCGGCGAGAGCTGTTCGTGCATCAGGTCCACGCCCATCTCGTTGGCCAGCGAGTAGTAGTAGACGTTGCTCGACTTGACGATCGAGCGGTACATGTCCACCGCGCCCAGGCCATGGTCGCCGTGGCTGCG
>JANNJX010000724.1:0-2025 GCA_031396005.1 Burkholderiales bacterium | reverse complement strand
GCTCACCGACGGCCAGCGCACCACCGGCCCGGATTCGATGGACGCCGCCAAGATGGCCGCCGACCGCGGCGTCAAGGTCTACACCGTCGGCGTCGGCACCAAGGAAGGCGACACGATCGGCTTCGAAGGCTGGAGCATGCGTGTGCGACTCGATGAAGAAACGTTGAAACAGGTCGCCAGTGCGACGCGCGCCGAGTACTTTTATGCCGGCAATGCGCTCGACCTGAAGAAGGTCTACCAATCGCTCGGCACGCGGCTGTCGGCGCAGAAGAAGGAGACCGAGATCAGCGCGCTGTTCGCGGGGCTCGGTGCGCTGCTGACTTTGCTCGCAGCGGGTTTGTCGGTGTGGTGGTTCGGCAGAGTCGCTTGACCTGATCACGTGCTGCCCTGGCTCGGCGACGACGACGCGGCGCCCTTCCCGCCCACCGCGCAGGCACTCGGCCCAGACAGCGATGCGCCCGGCCTGCTGGCCGCCGGCGGTGCGCTGACGACACAGCGTCTCGAAGCCGCTTACCGGCGCGGCATCTTCCCCTGGTACAGCCCAGGCCAGCCGGTGCTGTGGTGGTCGCCCGACCCGCGCATGGTGTTGCCTTCGGCGGAATTTGAACTGCACCGTTCGCTGAAGAAAACCCTGCGCCACTTTCTGGCCATGCCCGGCCGCGAGATCCGCTTCGACAGCGCGTTCGAGCAAGTCATCGCGCATTGCGCCGGCACGCCGCGCCAAGGCCAGCACGGCACCTGGATCGTGCCGGCGCTGCGCCATGCCTACGCCCGCTGGCATCGCGCCGGCAGGGTCCACAGCGTCGAGACGTGGGTCGATGGCCAGTTGGTCGGCGGGTTGTACGGCGTCGGCATCGGTCGCATGTTCTTCGGCGAATCGATGTTCGCCCATGCCACCGACGCGTCGAAGATCGCGCTGTGCGCCCTCGTCGCTTTCTGTCGCGGCCACGGCATCGGCTTGATCGACTGCCAGCAGGCCACCGCGCACCTGGCGAGCTTCGGTGCGCGCGAGATGCCACGCGCCGACTTCGAAAGCCATCTGGCGCACACGCTCGATCAACCGCCGCCCCCTGCTTGGACCTATGATTCAGCGCACTGGGAACACTTGAAGTGACGGCGCTCAAAGAACTCCCCCTCGCGTCGCTGCAGTTCTATGCCACGGCGCCCTACCCGTGCAGCTACCTGCCGTCCCGCATGGCACGCTCGCAGGTCGCCACGCCGAGCCACCTCATCAACGCCGACGCTTACTCGGGCCTCGTCTCGGCGGGCTTCAGACGCAGCGGCATGTTCACCTACCGCCCGCATTGCGACGGCTGCCGCGCCTGCGTGCCGCTGCGCGTGCCGGTGGCCACGTTCATGCCGACGCGCAGCCAGCGCCGCGCCTGGAAGGCGCACGAGCATCTGCAAGCGCGCGTGCTGCGCCTGGGTTTCCTGCCCGAGCATTACCAGCTCTACCTGCGCTACCAGAGCGGGCGCCACGCCGGCGGCGGCATGGACCACGACAGCGTCGACCAGTACACGCAGTTCCTGCTGCAAAGCCGAGTCAACTCGCGCCTGGTCGAGTTCCGCGAACCGGCGAAAGACGGGCAGTCACTCGGCGCGCTGAAGATCGTCTCCATTCTCGACGTGCTCGAAGACGGCCTGTCGGCCGTCTACACCTTCTACGAGCCCGACGCCGGCGCCAGCTACGGCACTTTCAGCGTGCTCTGGCAGATCGAGCAGACGCGCGTGCTGCAACTGCCGCATGTCTACCTCGGCTACTGGATCGCGCAGAGCCCGAAGATGGCTTACAAGGCGCAGTTCGGGCCGAACGAGAAGTTGGTCGACGGCACGTGGACGCCGCCCTCGCGCTGAATACTTCGCGCTGACGAGTTAGGGAGGCCATCCCTCGAACGACAGGCCCGCGCGTCGCGTGCGGGCCGACTTCCGACCTTTGGGGGATATCGCGCGCGGCTGGGCTTCGCATGATGCGCGGTATGCAACGAGCCGGCCCTGAAACGATCCGCATCGCACCGCCCGCGCCGC
>JANNJX010000723.1:0-2412 GCA_031396005.1 Burkholderiales bacterium | reverse complement strand
TTCGTCGAACTGCGTGATCGAGCCGCGGATGTCGTACTGCGGCACGACCTTGAATTCATTGATGCGCTGCGCCAGCGACAGCAACTGCACGATGTTCTGGTTGTCCTGGCCGAAGGTCACCAGGCGCACGCCGCGGCTGCGCCGCGTCATGTCGGCAAAGGCCGAAACCATCATGTCGCGTGTGCCCGCGCCCAGCCGCCGCGACTGGTCCTGCATGTCTTCGATCATCATGCTCACGTCACGCACGCCGAAGCGGTAGAGCATGTCGTCCATGCAGCGCAGGCCGTCGGCGAAGTGCGTGAGGTTGCGTTGCGGCACGGCCTTGGGGCCGACGGCGGCGGGCTGCAATTGCAGCGCCTGCGGCTTGGGGGCTGTGGTGCAGGCGGTCAGCGACAACGCGACGGCGGCAGCAATGAGTCGGGTCATCGACATGGCAAAGCCTCGTGGGGAATGCATTGGGCCGGTGGCATGAGCCACCGGCCGCTCGCTTCGATCAGCGCGGCAGCGGACGCGGCACGAAAGCCGACGTCGAGTTGGCGGTCGCCGGCAGGCCGACCGGGCCCGGGTTGCCGATGACGATGGGGCCACCCACCGGGACCGCGAAGGTGTAGTGGATCAGTTGAGTGTGGGACACGTCCTTGACCCCGCCGGCACCTGCATTGACGTCAGGGAAGGAGATGCTCTGCACCGTTTGTACGCCGCCCACCGGCAGCCCGAGCGCAACAGCTTCGTCCTCGCCGGCCTTGACGACCCGAGTGGCGGCTTTGGCTGTGTCGATCACGGCGTACACCCATCCGCTGCCGGGCAACGGGCCGTTGCTGGCGATGGCGACATACGCGGGCTTGCTCGGGTCGCGGGCGCAGACGTCCTTCCCGCCGTCGGGAGCTGAGGCAACGCGGTTCACGTAGGTCGGGAAGTTCGGTTCGGCGCAGATCAGGGCGATGGTGATGGAACCGGACTTCTTGCACTTGAGGTTTGTCCCGCTGAAATCAGCGGCGTATCCGGTGCGGCAGGCCATGCCGCTGGCGGGTCCACCGGCGGTGGTGATGGCGTGGCTGACGACCGGGGCCGCGATGCCGCTTGAAGCAACAGCAGCGGTGAGGATGCTCTTGGCGAGCAGCAATTTCTTGAGCGAGTTCATGATGAGTTTCCTTGCGAGTCAATGAAGGGTTGGTTGGCTGTGCCGGCTGACGAACTTTTCGTTTGACCGCACGAAGCCACTTTCGGAGTTGCTTCGAATCTGGACGCAGCGCGTATCGGTTGGCGTTTTGCCGACGAACACGGCTGCGTTCAGGGGTGCCTCGACCTTAGGCAGCCGGGCCTTGCGCCAACAGCGTGGCGGGTACGCGCTTTTGCCGGCGCGGTACCTATTTCTCGATCGAGTTCGCGAGCGCCGCCGCTTCGGCACGCGTGGCCACGCCGAGCTTGCCGAGCAGCGCGGCCACGTGGTTCTCGACCGTGCGCTCCGAGCGGTGCAGCCGATCCGCGATGGCGCGGTTCGACAGCTGCTGCGCCAGCAGGTCGAGCACCTCGCGCTCACGCGCGGTCAGGCCCTGCGGGTCGTCGCGGGTGCGCGTGTTGCGCCCGCGTTGCACGTCGCGCACGCCGAGCGCGCGCAAGCGCCGGCGGGCAAGGCGGGCTGCCGGCGCGGCGCCGAGTTCGTCCGCCAACGCCAATGCTCGGCGCAGATCGGTCTCGTCGCCGCCAAGCAGTGTCAGCGCCTGCTGGTAACCGCAGCCGAGCACGGCCCAAGCCTGTGCCGCCGCGCGCACGTCGCCACCGAGTTCGAGCTGGCACGGCGCCGGCAGGGCGTGTTCGATCGGCGGCGGCTCACCGCCGACGCGTTGCAGCCAGCACGCGAGCTGGCCGATGCGCCAGCCGTCGGCACCGCCGAGGGCCAGCTCGAAGGCTTCGGTGGCGATACGCCGCACCTGCCCCTCGTCGCCGCGCAGCCAGGCGGCCTCGCAGCAGGCCACCACCTGCGGTGCGAACCAGCTGCCGCCTCCGCCCTGCTGCGTGTGCGAGCCGTCGATCAATGCGCTCCAGTGCGCGTGCGCACGATCGCGTCCGCGGCGCAGGTCGATCAGCGTTTGCAGGCCGTTGGTCTGCTTCGCGTCGAAGCGATTCAGCACGGGTGTGTCGCGCACCGTCACGACCTGCGCTTCGGCCGCGTCCCAGCGCCCGGTCTCGAGCAGCGCGTAGCCGCGACGCACGTGCAGCGGCACGCGGTAGATGTCGAGGTCGTGCGCCTCGCAGTAGTCGAGACCCTGCTCGCACGCCGCTTCGGCCTGCGCATAGCGCCGGTGCAGCAGGCACAGCGACGCTGTCTTCAGCCAGCTGCTGGCGGCGTGCGACTCGAAGCCGTGTTGCAAGGCGATGTCGCGGCTGCGCTGCAGCATCGCCCAGCCTTCG
>JANNJX010000497.1:0-4220 GCA_031396005.1 Burkholderiales bacterium | reverse complement strand
ACGATCGTCGCGCCGCAGATCGGGCAGTGGCCGCCGAGCTTCTTGTAGAGGTCGAACGGCTCACCCCGCACCCGTTGACCCTGGGGTGTCGAAGGGTCGTTGACCACGCCCACGACCTCCGGAATCACATCGCCCGCTCTGCGCACGATCACCGTGTCGCCGATGCGCACGTCCTTGCGCCGGGCTTCGTCTTCGTTGTGCAGTGTCGCGTTGGACACCGTCGTCCCGCCGACGAACACCGGCTCCAGCTTGGCCACCGGCGTCAGCTTTCCTGTTCGGCCGACCTGGATGTCGATGCCGCGCAGCAGCGTCATCTGCTCCTGCGCCGGGTACTTGTGAGCCACCGCCCAACGCGGCTCGCGCGAGACGAAACCGAGCTGCTGCTGCAGCGCGCGGCTGTTGACCTTGTAGACCACGCCGTCGATGTCGAACGGCAGCGCGTCGCGTGCCGCGGCAATCTCGGCATGGAATGCGACGAGGCCGTCGGCGCCTGGCACGATGCGCCGCTGCGTATCGACCGGCAAGCCCATCGCAGCCAATGCATCCAACAGCGCGGCGTGCGTGGCCGGCACCGTCCAGCCCTGCACATCACCCAGGCCATAGGCAAAGAACGACAGCTTGCGCGACGCCGTGATCGACGAGTCGAGCTGCCGCACCGCTCCGGCCGCGGTGTTGCGCGGGTTCACATACGTCTTCTCGCCCTTGCTGCGCTGCGCTTCGTTCAGCGCCTCGAAAACATCGCGGCGCATGTAGACCTCGCCGCGCACTTCGAGCACCGGCGGGCCCTCACCCCAACCCTCTCCCAGAGGCACAGGGAGCGAACTCAGGCGCAACGGGATCTGTGCGATCGTGCGGATGTTGTGCGTCACGTCTTCACCGGTTTGGCCGTCGCCACGCGTCGCCGCCTGCACCAGCACGCCGCGCTCGTAGCGCAGGTTGATCGCCAGGCCGTCGAACTTGAGTTCGCACGCGTATTCGACCGGCGGCGCATCGTCGGCGAGCTTGAGATCGCGCCGCACCCGTTTGTCGAACTCGCGTGCGCCGCCTTCCGTGGTGTCGGTCTCGGTGCGGATCGACAGCATCGGCACGACATGCCGCACCGGCGCCAGGCCGTCGAGCACGGTACCGATCACGCGTTGTGTCGGCGAGTCGGGCGTCAACAGCTCGGGGTGCGCGGCCTCGATCGCCTGCAGCTCCTGGTACAGCTTGTCGTACTCGGCGTCGGCAATGCTCGGTGCATCGAGCACGTAGTACAGGTGCGCGTGGTGGTTCAGTTGAGCGCGCAACTCGGTTGTGCGCTGGCCGGCGTCCTTCACGGCGCCCCCTTGGGCCTTCGGCCCGTCCCCCCGAACAGGAGCGTTCGCGCCGGGGAGCGGCCCGGCGCGCTCACTGAAACAGCCGCCGCGCCACCGCGCTGCCGGCGGCCATGTCGCGCGACTCGAGGGCGCTGTACAAGGTCTTCAGCTCGGACGCGATCGTCGTGTAGTGCTGCAGCGTGATCGGCCGTTCGTCGTCGTCGATCGCGGTGGCGTCCATCTCGGCAGCCAGCGCGCGGATCGCCGCTTGCCAGGTGCCGAAGGGGTCCGCTGCTTCGGTCGTCTGCGCCACGTCGAGCGAGAGCGTCGAGCGGCGCACGGCAGCTTGTTGCGGGTCTTCGGACAGCGCGGCCTGCGCGTCGAATGACAGAACCAAGACTGGCGGCGCACCCTCTTCCATCCCCGGCAGCACCAAACGACCCGGCATCGTGCCGGCGGTGAAGCCATGGCGTTCAGCGCATTGGCGCAGGTAACCCACGCTCCACGCTGCGGCGTTGGCCTGCAGATGGATCGCCAGATGCGCGTCGTGCGCGCCGGCAAACGCGTCGAGCTCTTTCGCGCGGGCGCGCACGTCGAGCATGTCGGGGAAGTCGGGCACGGCGCCGAGCGCGTCGGCGAAAGCCTGCACCTTCTGCACGAACTCCGAGTACTCGATCTCGTTCAACGCGCCGCTGCGGTTGGCGAGTTGCACGCCCGCCTGCAACTCGCCATAGCGCGCGCCGGGCTGCGGCGCTTCCCATTGCGCGGTTTCGGTGTTCAGGCCTTCGATGAAGAACGGCTTGCCGCCGGCACGGCGCGACGCCGGCAGGTGCCCGATCACCGCCTCGCCGGGGATCGGCGCGTCGAGCCCGAGCGTGGCGATGGCGTCGATCAGCGCATCGACGCGCGAGCTGACGCGGCGAGCGGCCACCGCTGCCGATGTGGCCGCCACCGTGCCTGCGCCATTGCTGAGCGTCGGCTCGACCCGCTGCGTGGCCGGCGGGGTCGGCACGACAACACCCTCGGCCTTGCGCGGCACCGCGCGCCGCGCGCTCCACCATCCGTGTCCGGCGAGCGCGGCAAGTGCGACGGCGGCGGCGACGAGCAGGGCGACAGTGAGGCTCATCCGAGCAATCGAGTGAGTTGCCGAGCGACCGCCGCGGATCGGGCTCTGCCCGGCCGCTGGCGGTGCCCCCTCGAGGGGGAGGCGGCGAAGCCGCTTCGGAGGTGGGCCATTTTCACGCAGCTTCGGCCAGGCTGACCGCGGCATCCATGTCCACCGCCACGATCCGCGACACGCCCTGCTCTTGCATCGTCACACCGATCAACTGCTGCGCCATCTCCATCGCGATCTTGTTGTGGCTGATGAACAGGAACTGCGTCGCCGCGGCCATCTCGGTGACGAGCTTGCAGTAGCGCTCGGTGTTGGCGTCGTCCAGCGGTGCATCGACCTCGTCGAGCAGGCAGAACGGCGCCGGGTTCAACTGGAAGATCGCGAAGACCAGCGCGATCGCCGTCAGCGCCTTCTCGCCGCCCGAGAGCAGGTGGATCGTGCTGTTCTTCTTGCCCGGCGGCTGCGCCATCACCTGCACGCCGGCGTCGAGGATCTCGTCGCCGGTCATCACCAGCTTCGCAGTGCCGCCGCCGAACAGCGTCGGGAACATGCGGCCGAACTGTTCGTTGACCTGGTTGAAGGTCGTCGCCAGCAGCTCGCGGGTTTCGCTGTCGATCGTCTTGATCGCCGCTTCGAGCATCGTCATCGCTTCGCGCAGGTCGGCGTCTTGCGCGTCGAGAAAGGTCTTGCGCTCGCGCGACGTCGTCAACTCTTCGAGCGCGGCCAGGTTCACCGCGCCCAAGGCTTCGACCTCGCGGTGCAAGCGGTCGATCTCGCCTTGCAGGCCTTGCAACTTCACGCCGCCCTCTTCGATGCCTTTGGCCAGCGACTCCCGATCGACGTTCGCCGCCGTGAGCTGCTCCAGGTACTGCGCGCCGCCGAGCGACGCCGCCTGTTCTTCGAGCTGCAGCTTGGTGATCTTTTCGCGCAGCGGATCGAGCCCACGCTCCAGGCCCATGCGCTGCTCGTCGAAGCCGCGCAACTTGGCCGACAGGTCGTCATACTGGCTGCGCTGCGCGGCCAGCGCCGACTCACGTTCGAGCTTGCGCGCCAGCGCGGTCTGCAAACCCGCTTGCGCGGCCGCGTCGTCGAGCGTGCCGAGTTCGTCGTTCAACTGCGCGACGGCCTGCACATTGGCTGCCACTTGCTGCGTTGCGGTTTCGATCGAACGCTGCAACTCCTCGCGGCGCGCGAGCAGCGTGCGCGACTGGAACTGTGCTTCCTGCGCGCGCAGCGCCAGCGCGCGGCCCTGCTCGCGCGCGTCGGCGAGTTTGCGTTCGGCCTGGATCACGCCTTCGTCCAACTCGGCGTGGCGCTCCTGTGTCGTCGCCAATTGCATGTCGAGTTCCTCGAAGTGCGCTTGGCCGGTGGCGCGGCGCTCGGCGAGCGTTTCGAGCTGCGCGTCGATCTCGGCCAGTTCTTCGTCGAGCTGCGAACCGCGGGCCGTGGCGGCGTCTGACAACTGCGTCAGGCGCAGCAGCTCGACCTGGAACTGGTGTGCGCGCGTTTGCGCCTGGGCTGCGTCGCGGCGCACGCCGGCGAGTTTCAGCGAGGCTTCGGTGTACTGCGCTTCGCAACGCACGAGGGCCGCACGCGCGTCTTCGGCAATGAGCGATTGCGCGCGTAGCTGGCGTTCGAGGTTTTCGATCTCCTGCGCGCGGGCGAGCAAGCCGGCGCGCTCGTCGTCGGGCGCGTAGAAGCTGACGGCGAACTGCGTCACCGCATGACCGTCGCGCGTCATGATGACTTCGCCGTGCGTCAGCTTGGCGCGGTTGGCCAGCGCCTCGTCGAAGCTGCCGGCGGTGTAGACG
>JANNJX010000717.1:0-1501 GCA_031396005.1 Burkholderiales bacterium | reverse complement strand
CAGGCCCTCGGGCAAGGCGCGCAGCCAGCCGCGTGTGTCCTGCGTCGGCGTGACGTCCTTGACTTGCACGCCCGGCGCGTCCCGCCGCCAGAAACTCCAGTCGCCCGACATGCGCATCAGATCGACGAAGGGCAGCTCGGTATTCCAGTAGTTCAGGCCACCGAGGTTGATGCCCATGCGCAGGCGCGCCTTGATGACGTCGCGCGGATTGCGCTGTGCCGCGGCCGGCGCAGCGCCGAGCGCCGACGCGGCCGCTGCCATCGTCGCCAGCCAATGCCGTCTGCTGTTCGCGCTCGTCATGCCATCTCACTTTCACGCAAGGCCGCCAGCCGCGCCTCGCCGGCGCGCGCCTGCACAGCGTGCGGCGGCAAGGTCTTCAATCGGTGGTCGCTCCACACCTGGCGCCAGCGGCGTGCGCCGGGCACGCCGTTCCACAGGCCCGTCATGTGGCGCGCCACATTGGACCACGGTGTGCCCTGCGCTGTAGCCTGGCGCACCATGTAGGCCACCATCGAGGCTTCGACATCCTCGCGCGTGAGCGCACTCGGCGCCGCCGCGCCGAGAAAGGCCGTGTCCCACGACGCCATCGACCACGGATGGTGATAGGCCTCGCGGCCGACCATCACGCCATCGACCGCGCCGAGTTGCGCCTCGATCTGCACGGGCGTGGTGATGCCGCCATTGACGACGAAAGTCAGGTCCGGGAAGTCGAGCTTGAGCCGGGCGACGACGCCGTGGCGCAGTGGCGGCAGCTCTCGGTTCTCCTTCGGCGACAGGCCCTTCAACCACGCATTGCGTGCGTGCACGATGAAGACGGTGCAGCCGCCTTGCGCCACCGTGCCGACGAAGTCGCGCACGAAGGCGTAGTCCTCGCCGCGATCGATGCCGATGCGGTGCTTCACCGTCACCGGCAGGGCCACCGCATCGCGCATCGCCCTGATGCAGTCACGCACCAGTTCGGGCTCGGCCATCAGACATGCACCGAATGCGCCGCGCTGCACACGCTCGCTCGGGCAGCCGCAATTCAGGTTGATTTCGTCGTAGCCCCACTGCGCAGCCAGCTTGGCGCACGCTGCCAGATCGCCCGCGTCGCTGCCGCCGAGCTGCAATGCAACGGGATGTTCTTCACCATTGAAGTGCAGATGCCGCGCCACGTCGCCGTGCAGCAGCGCGCCGGTGGTCACCATTTCGGTGTACAGCCGTGTGCGCTGCGTCATCAGGCGGTGGAAGAAGCGGCAATGGCGATCGGTCCAGTCCATCATCGGCGCGACGGACAGACGCCAGGAATTGGTTCTGGAGGCTGCTGACATGACGGTGTCATTGTCGCTTGCAAGGCTGTCGCCAGCAGTCAATGCATGAGGCCGCAATCGCTCGTAGGATCGGCGCTCCATCGACGGGCCCTCCAACAGAAGACGGCTCGCGTGCCAGGAGTTTCTTCATGATGTCGATTCACTTTCGCATGGCGCGAGCTGTGCGTTGGGCCTTGTTGGCCTTTGCTGCT
>JANNJX010000495.1:0-12399 GCA_031396005.1 Burkholderiales bacterium | reverse complement strand
GGCCGCGGCCACGCCACCGAAGCCGTGCGGCAGCTGCTGCCCGAAGCCAGCGCGCTCGGCTTGCCGTTCATCGAGATCACCACCGACCCGGAGAACGTAGCCTCGCAGCGCGTCATCGAAAAAGCCGGCGGCTTGCTGTTCGAGCACTACACGCAGCCGGCCGCGTACGGCAGCAAGCCCGGCTTGCGCTATCGCATCGACACAGGCAAAGGCGCGCCGTGATGCCCGCCGCCCTCACCCTCGACGCCCTGCGCCGCCACGCCGTCGCACGCAGCCTGTTCACGCCGACGACGCTGCCCAGGGCGATCAGCCAACTCGGCTTCGTCCAGGCCGACCCGATCCGCGCGCCGGCGCGGGCGCAGGACCTGACGCTGCGGCATCGCGTCACCGGCTACCGCGCGGGTGACCTCGAAGCGCGCTACGCGCGGCTGGCGGTCGAGGAAGACTTCTTCGTCAACTACGGTTTCGTCACGCGCGAGCTGCAGCGGCTGATGCACCCGCGCACGGCGCGCACCGAGTGGCCGCCGGCGCGCTGGACGCAGGCGAGCGAGGTGCTGGCGTTCGTGCGCGAGCGCGGCGTGGTGCATCCGCGCCAGGTCGATGCCGCGTTCGCGCACGGCAAGACGAAGAACTGGTTCGGCGGCTCGAGCAACGCCAGCACGCAACTGCTCGACGGCATGCACTACCGCGGCCTCGTGCGCGTGGCGCGACGCGAAGGCGGCACGCGCTGCTATGCGGCGCGCGAGGTGCATGAGGCCGCGCCCGATGTCGCCGCGGCGATGGACGCGCTGGTCGATGTGATCGCGGCCAAGTACGCGCCGCTGCCGGCAACGTCGTTCAGCGCGCTGGTGATGCACCTGGCCTCTGCCACGCCGCAGTGGCGCGATGCGCGCCGGTCGGCGCTCTCGCGCGCCAAGCAGCGCCTGCCGCGCGCCACCGTCGATGGCGTGACGTGGTTCTGGCCCGCCGGCGAGAACCCGGCGTCGAAACGCCACCAGCCCGGCGACGCGGTGCGGCTGCTGGCGCCGTTCGATCCGATCGTCTGGGACCGGCTGCGCTTCGAGCTGCTGTGGGGTTGGGCCTACCGCTTCGAGGCCTACACACCGGCACCGAAGCGCGTGCGCGGCTACTACGCGCTGCCGCTGTTGTGGCGTGACGCGGTCATCGGTTGGGGCAATGTGTCGTGGCGCGATGGCGCGCTCGATGCGCAGTTGGGTTATGCCAACGGCAAGGCGCCGCGTGAGCGCGCGTACCGCGCGGCGCTCGACGACGAGTTGGGCCGCATCGAGGCATTCCTGCAACCGCGCTGAGCGGGCCAGAATGTCGGCGCGGCAACTTCAGCCTGCGAAAGGTTCGCTAGTGGCAACGCAGAAACTCTGGGCCGGCGCGAGCGGCTACGCCTTCAAGGAATGGAAGGGCAGCTTCTATCCGGAGAAGATCAAGCCCGAGGAAATGCTTGCGTGGTACGCCGAGCGACTGCCCTCGGTGGAAATCAACAACACCTTCTATCAAATGCCCAAGGTCGAGGTGCTGGAGCGCTGGGGGCAAGCGACACCGGAAGAATTTCGCTTCTCCATCAAGGCCTCCAAGCGCATCACGCACATCGCGCGGCTGGCGACCGACGCCGCGGCCGATTCGCTGGCCTACCTCTACAAGAACCTGACCGCGCTTGGCGCCAAACGCGGGCCGGTGCTGTTTCAGCTACCGCCATTTCTGAAGAAGGATGGGCCGCGTTTGCAGGACTTTCTGCAACTGCTGCCCGAGGGCCACCGCGCGACCTTCGAGTTCCGCCACGACAGCTGGTTCGACGACGACGTCTACGCGCTGCTGGAGAGCGCCGGTGCGTCGTTGTGCGTGTCCGAGCGCGAAGACAGCACGCCGCCGCCGTTGGTGGAGACGGCGCCCTGGGGCTACGTGCGGTTGCGCCTGGAGAGCTACAGCGACGCCGATCTGGCGGCATGGGCCGAGCGTTTGGCGGCCACGCAATGGCAGGAGGTGCATGCCTATTTCATGCACGAGCCGACGGCGCCCGGCTACGCGGCGGCGCTGCTGGCGAAACATCAAGCGTCCTGAGCGCAACCATCAGCGTCTGCTTGCAGCGCCTGTAGTCCGCCCACGGATCGACAGTCTGGAACGACAGGTGCTCGCGCGCCGTGCGCACATTCCACTGGTCGCTGCGCTTCAACGCGGCCAGGTCGTCCCAGGCGATCGGCATCGACACGCCGAGCCCTGGCCGCGAGCGGGCGGAGAACGCGGCCGCGGTGGTCGCGCCATGGTTGTTGCGCAGGTAATCGACGAACAGCTTGCCGACGCGGTTGTCTGCGCCCATCTTCGCGGTGAAGCGCTGCGGGATCACGCGCGCCAGGTGCTGCACGGCGGCCTGCGCGAATGCCTTGACCGTGTCCCAGTCATCGCGCGGCGTCAGCGGCACGACCACGTGCAAGCCCTTGCCGCCGCTGGTCTTGAGCCAACTCTGCAACCCCAGCTCCTGCAGCAAACCGCGCACCAGCGTCGCCGCCTCCTGCACCCGCTCCCAGCGTTCGCCTTCGCCGGGGTCGAGGTCGAAGATCACGCGGTTGGGGCGGTCGATCTTTCGAGTCGTCGCGTTCCAGGTGTGGAACTCGATGACGTTCATCTGCGCCGCGGCGATCAGCGCCTGCTTCGTCAGCACCTCGAGCAACGAGGCATGGCCCGGCCACAGCGCGGCGTCGAGTGCCTTGATGCCGGTGATCTGCAGCGACTCGATGTGCTTCTGGAAAAACAGCTCGCCGCCGACGCCGCTCGGGCCGCGCACCAGCGAGCACGGCCGGCCCTTCAGGTGCGGCAGCATCCAGTCGGCGACCGACTCGTAGTAGCGCACGAGCTCCAGCTTGGTGATGCCGGTGCTGGCGTCGATCACGCGCTCCGGGTGCGAGACCTTGATGCCGCCGACGATGCTGCTGCCCGCAGTCACCAGCGCCGGGCCGGCCGGCATCACGGCGCTTTCGCGTTTCACGGTCTTCGCATCCTTGTCGATGCGCAGGCCGAGATACCTGGCGTGCCGGATCTGGCTGTCCGGCGTCCAGTCGGAGAACTCGACCTCGGCGACGAGCGTCGGCTCGACGAAGTGCCGCGCAGCCGGATCGCGCACCGCCCAGCGGTGCTGGTGCAGCGGCTCGACGCCGAACGGCGACGCGGCGACCTCGATCTTTTTCAGCCGCTTCTTCAGCTCGGCAGCGGTCTTTGCGTTCCAGCCGGTGCCGACGTTGCCGACGTACACCAGTCGCCCGTCGTCACCGCGCACCGCCAGCAGCAGGCTGCCGATCTCGGCCTCGCCGCTGGAGCGGTCGCTGTAGCCGGCAATCACGAACTCCTGACGCAGTTTGTTCTTCAGCTTCAACCAGGTCTCCGTGCGCCGCGACTCATACGGCGCGTCCTTGCGCTTGGCGATCACGCCTTCCAGGCCCATGCGGCGCGCCGACTCGAGGATCGATGCGGCATCAGCGTCAAAGTCGGCGGAGAAGCGCAGGTGCTCGTGCGGATGCTCGTCGAGCAGTTGCTTCAACAGTTGCCGGCGTTGCACCAGCGGCGTCGCGCGCAAATCGTGGCCCTCGAAGTACGGCAAGTCGAAGAGGAAGTAGTCGATGCTCTCGGTGCGCGAGCGGTCGAACGCGTTCTGCAGCGCATTGAACTCGGGCGTGCCGTTCTTGCCGATGACGACGATCTCGCCGTCGAGCCACGCGGTCTTCAGCTTCAAGCTCTCCAACGCTTTGAGCAGCGCCGGCATCTTGGCCGACCAGTCGTGGCCGCCGCGCGTGACGAGGCGCACGCGGCCATCATCGATGCGCGCCATCAGCCGGTAGCCGTCGAGCTTGATCTCCCAACTCCACGCGCCCGAGGTCGGCGCTGCGCTGGCCAGGCTGGCGAGTTGCGGCGCCATGGTCGCCGGCAACGGCGCTTTCACCGCGCCCGTCGGGCCGGCGCTGCCGGTCGTGGCCTTCAGCGGTTTCGCCATCACGCTGTCGGGCAGCGCGCTGAGCACGTCGTACTCGCTGCGCGGCTTGGCATGGCGGTCGCGCTTCTTGAACAGCAGCCACGCGTCCTGCTTGTCGCCGGGCTTGGCGATGCGCACCAGCTCCCACAACCCGACCAGTTTGTGACCGTGCAGCGCGAACACCAGCTTGCCGTCCTTCAACCCTTGCTGCGGATCGACCGTGGGCTCCCACGTGCCGTGGTCCCAGACGATCACGGTGCCCGCGCCGTACTGCTTCGGCGGGATCGTGCCTTCGAAGCTGTTGTACGACAGCGGATGGTCTTCGACGTGGATCGCCATGCGCATGTCCTTGGGGTCGTAGCTCGGCCCTTTCGGCACCGCCCACGACAACATCACGCCTCTCCATTCGAGCCGGAAGTCGTAATGCAGCCGGCTCGCGTGGTGCTTCTGGATGACGAACGCCAGTTCATGCCCGGAGGCCGCAACGTCGCCGCGCGGCTCGCCGGTAACGGCGAAGTTGCGCTTGGCCCAGTAGCGCGCCAGCGGGTCTTGCTGCGGCTCGTGCGACATGCGTGGGCCTATCGCTGCAAGCGGCGGTAGGCGCTGAAGTGGCGCAGAGCACCGCGCGCGTCGCCGAGCTGCTCTTGCAACCGGCCCAGGTTGTAGTGCGCGTCGGCCACCGCCGGATCGAGCGCGAGGCTTTGCTCGTAGCTCGCGATCGCCTCGGGCAGGCGCTCCAGATGGTCGAGCGCAACGCCGCGGTTGAAGTGGATCAATGACGACGCCGGGCAGTGCGCGACGGCCTCGTCGGACAGCGACACCAACTCGGTAAAACGGCCCGCGGTGCTGAACATCGCGCCGAGGTTCAGGTAAGCCGCCTCAGAGTCGGGTGCCAGCAACAGCGCCTGCCGGTACGCGGCCTCAGCCGCCGCCGCATCGACACTCTCCAAGGCCACCGCGCGCTCAAACCACGACGATGCGCCGCTGTCACGCGACAGAAAGGCCACACTGCCGGCAACCGGCGCGACGTCGAAATCCATCAGCAACTGGCCGCTGTCGGCCTGCCACTGGCCTTGCCGCGAACGCACCGCCACGTCGGCGCCGATGGCGGTGATGCGCAGGCCGGTCAGCGGCAGCTCCCGCGGCAGCGTGGCCTTGAGCCGGGCCAACGAACGCAGGATGCGCCGCGGCGGAATCTTCGACGCTTGCAGCGCATGCGCCGTGCGCAGCAGCATCAGGTCCTGAAACGTGAAGCGCCACTCGTTGCGCGGCCCGCGCGTCGGCGCGACGAAACCTTTGGCGATCAGCGCGGCGACGATGCTGCGCGACAGACCCAGCATCGCCTGCACGCGGCGCAGGCTGTAGGTTGTCGATGCTTGTTCGTCGGCGGCGCGGGTCACTTCCGGGCGCGGGTGCGTGCCGGCGGGGCCGCGGTCTCTTCGGTCTTCGGCGCTGAAGTTGCCGTTGCAGCGCGCCTGGCGCCCTTGCGCTCCTTGGCCTCGGCCGCCGGTGCGTTGGCCTCAGCGTCCGCTTCGACGATCACGGGCTTGGCCGCCGCCGACTTCTTGCCCAGGCTGGCGCGCAGCGCTTCCATCAGGTCGATCACCTGCGCCGTGCTCGGCGCTTCGTCGTGTGCCGAAGCCACCACTTCCTTGCCGGCGATCTTCTCGTCGATCGCAGCCAGGATGCGCTTCCTCTCTTCATCGACGTACTGCGACGGGTCGTAGGCGTCCTGCGAGATCTGGTCGATGAGTTGCAATGCGAGCTGCAGTTCGCCCGCGGTCACCGCCACCGGCTCGATGCCGAGATCCTTCAGCGAGCGCACCTCGTCGGCGTAGAGCAGTTGCTGCAACACCAGGCCGTCGTCCACAGGCCGCACCTGCACCACGTACTGCTTGCTCTTCCAGGCCCACTTGGCGAGCGCGCAGCGGCCGCTCTTCCTCATCGCTTCGGCGAGCAACGCGTAGGGCTTGCCGCCACGCTTGTCGGGGGCGATCAGGTAGGCCTTGTCGTAATACAGCGGATCGACCGACTTCTCCGGGATGAAAGCCATGATCTCGATCGTCGGGCTGCTGGCTTCTTCGAGCGCCTTCAACTCCTCGGCCGAGAACAGGACAAAACGATCCTTCTCGAACTCGTAGCCCTTGACCATCTCGGCGCGTGGAACGACGGCTTGGTCCTTCTCCGACACGTACTGCTGCTTCAGGCGCGAGCCGTCCTTGGCCAGCAGGTTGAACTTGACCGCGCTCGCGGTCTCGGTCGCGGAGTAGAGCTTCACCGGAATCGACACGAGGCCGAAGCTCAGGGTCAACGAAGCGATCGAACGGGCTGCTGCCATGTCTATAGCCTCACTGGGCGTACGGGGGGACGATACTAGCCCGATGGGACTCGACTCGCCAACCCGGGAAGATGCCTCGGCGCAACGCCTTCGGGTCGATATGGCCGGCGGATCGTCGGTCTCAGCCCTGCTGCGCGTGCCCGATAACGCCTGGGCCGGCTACGTCTTCGCGCACGGCGCCGGCGCCGGCATGCGCCACGCCTTCATGACGAACTTCGCCAACGGCCTGGCCGAGCGTGGCATCGCGACGCTGCGCTTTCAGTTCCCGTTCATGGAGCAAGGCTCGAAGCGGCCCGATGCGCCGAAGGTCGCGCACGCGGCCGTGCGCGCCGCGGTCGCACTGGCCGCGCAGCGCCTGGCCGGGCTGCCGCTGTTCGCCGGCGGCAAGTCGTACGGCGGCCGCATGACGTCGCAGGCGCAGGCGCTGTCGCCGCTGCCGGGCGTGCGCGGCCTGGTGTTCGTCGGCTTCCCGCTGCACCCGGCCGGCAAGCCTGCCGACGAGCGCGGCGCGCACCTGTTCGAGGTCGATCGGCCGATGCTGTTCCTGCAGGGCACGCGCGACGAGCTGGCGTTCCTTGAGCTGCTGCAGCCGCTGCTGGTGCGTCTTGGCGAACAGGCGACGCTGGCGCTGTTCGACGACGCCGACCATTCGTTTCATGTCCGCGCGCGCAGCGGCAAGACCGACGGCCAGACGCTGGACGCGATGCTCGATACGTTGGAGGCGTGGGCACGGACCACGAGCGGGGCCGATGCCGTGTTATGACAATATGAGTTCAGGAAGCCCCCCCCCCCGATGATCATCACCACCCTTCGCAAGCTCGGCAACTCGCAGGGCGCCATCATTCCGAAGCCGCTGCTGGCGCAGGTCGGGTTGACGGACGAAGCGGAAATGCACGTCGAGAACGGCGCCATCGTGCTGCGCCCGGTCAAGCGCGGGGCACGCGAAGGCTGGGCCGAAGCCAGCCGTGCCATCGCTGCGCAGCCTGACGAGGCCCTGGCTTGGTCCGAGTTCGCCAACGAAGGCGACAAGGCGCTGCGTTGGTGACCGGCAGGCTCGCCCGCCTCCCCGAGCGCGGCGAGATCTGGCTCGCTGCGCTCGACCCGACGATCGGCAGCGAGATCCAGAAGACGCGGCCCTGCGTCGTCGTCTCGCCGCCCGAGATGAACGACCACCTGCGTACGCTCGTCGTCGCGCCGATGACGACCGGCAGCCGCCCGGCGCCCTTTCGCATTCCGGTCGTCTTCCAGCGCAAGAGCGGTTGCATCCGAGCTGATCGGCTCAGCGCTTGCGCGCCAGCGTCAACCCGTCGCCCACCGTCAGCAGCGCGTGGTCGATGCGCTCGTCGCGCTGCAGCTTGGCGTTGAGCGCCTGCAAGGCGGTGGTGTCGGCATCGCCTTCCCGGGCCGCGCGCGCCACGGCGCCGCTCCACAGCATGTTGTCCAGCGCGATCAGGCCGCCGGGGCGAAGCAGCAACAGGCAACGCTCGAAGTAGCCGTCGTAGTTCGCCTTGTCGGCGTCGATGAAGGCGAAGTCGTAGGTGCCCGCCTCGCCGGCAGCCAGGCGCACGTCGAGCGTCTGCAACGCGGGCGCGAGCACGAGTTCGATCTTGTGCGCCACGCCGGCCTGCTGCCAGAAGGGCCGGCCGATGCGCGTGAACTCGTCGCTCACGTCGCAGGCCAGCACGCGGCCGTCGTCGGGCAGCGCCAGCGCGACGGCGAGTGCGCTGTAGCCGGTGAAGGTGCCGATCTCGATGGTGCGACGCGCGCCCAGCAGCTTGACCAGCAGGGCCATGAAGTGCCCCTGGTCGGGCGCGATCTGCATGCCGGCATGCGGATGGGCGCGGGTCGCTTCGCGCAGCGCGGTCTGAGCGGGGTGCTCGCGCGCGGCATGGGCGAGCACGTAGTCGAACAGCGTGTCGTCGATCTTCAGGGTGCGAAGCGTCATCGGTGTGGTCTCGGTGAATCGAACCGGGCCAGCGGTCGTTGGAAGCTGGCCAGCACAGCGCCCAGCACCAGCACGCCGGCGCTGAGGGCCAGCCCACGCAGCAGCCCGCCGGCGCTGTCGGCCACATAGCCGACCACCGTCGGGCCAACGATCTGCCCCGCGGCGAAGACGATCGTGAAGGCGGTGATGCCGGCCGGCCACGCCGCGGCCGGCAGGTTGTGCCGCACCAGCGCCGTGGTGGCGGCAACGACCTGCAGGAACACGGCGCCGAACAGCAGCCCGGAGACGAACGCGGCCGGCGTGCTGCGCGTCAGCACCGGCAGCAGCGTGGCCACGGCCAGCAAGGCGTTCGCCAGCGCGAGCACGCCGCCGCCGCGCCAGCGCTGCAACAGCCCCGCCCACAGCCACGACGATGCGATCACCGCCGCGCCGAGCAGCGCATAGAAGGCGCTGATGGCCGGGCCGGCGAGGCCCTGGTCGCGCAGCAGCGTGACGATGAACGTCATGTAGCCGATGTAGCCGAGGCCGAAGCACAGGTAGCCGGCCAGGCCGAAGGCCAGCGACGTCCACGCGAAGCGGGCGCGCTCGGCGCGCGCCACCGGCGGTGCATGGAGCTCGCGCGTGAGCGCCGCCGTCACGGCCGTGCAGACGGCCGCGAGCAGCGCCAGCGCCAGCCACGCGGCCGGCCACCCGGCCGCCGATGCGCAAACCCACGGCGGCACAAGCAGCGCCGAGGCGACGATGCCCAGCCCGGTGCCACCGTAGTAGAGGCCGAGCACCGTGCCGGCTTGCAGGCCCTGATGGGCGCCGGCCAGGCGCGCCGCGAGCAGGCCGCCGGCGATGAACGACGCGGCGCTGGCGATGCCGGTGGCGGCGCGCACCACGTACAACGCCAGTTCGCTGCGAACCACCGCGTGCAGCGCCAACAGCAGCGCCGCCGCCGCGCCGCCGATCAGCATGATCCGCCGCGCGTCGTGGCGCGCCAGCCAGCGCGGCGCCAGCAGCGCGCCGGCCAGGTAGCCGGCGGCGTTGACGGTGTTCATCGCCCCGGCCGTGGTGTAGCTCCAGGCCAGATCGCTGCGCATCGGCGGCAACAGCAGCGCATAGGAAAAACGCGACAGGCCGAGCGAGACGGCGGCGGCGAGCGCGAGTGCCAGCGCTGCGCGCAGCGGGGCAGCGAGCGTTCTGCTCACGGCGTTCGGGCTTGGAGCACGCGCTGCGCCACTTCGGCAAAGCCGGCGCCGCGCTCGCCGTCGGTGATGAACGCCGGCCAGGTGGTGAGTTGGTCGGCGAAGCGGCGCAGGTTGGCGACGCCGACCGAGAGCGCGAAGTGGCCGAACATCGCCTGGTCATTGGTCGAATCGCCGACGTAGACCCAGCGCGCGGCGTCGAGCTTGCGGCCGAACAGGCGCCGGCTCATCCAGCGCGCGCCGGAGAGCTTGTCGTGCTCGCCGAACCAGCCGTTGACGTGGATCGAGCTGACGCTGGCGGTCATGCCCTGCTCGCGCATCAGCGCCAGCACGTGCTCGATCGCCGCGCCATCGAGCTGCGCGAACTCGCCGTGGTCGATGGCGATGTCGGTGATGCGCCCGGCGCTGTCGCGCGCCAGCGTGGCGCCGGGTACCGCGGCGAGCACGCGCGCCGCCACGTCGCGCAGGCGCTGCGCATTGCGCTGCCGCGTCGGCGCGTCTTGCGCGTACTCGGTGATCAAGCGGCCGCCGGGCTGCGGGATCAGCGCCACGGCGCCGTTCTCGGCGACGATGGCCGACAGCGGCCACGCCAGCGCGAACGGCTCGCTCCAGCCGGCCGGCCGGCCGGTGATCGCCACCACCGGCACGCCGTGCGCCTGCAACACCAGCAGCGCATCCTGCGCCGCCGGCTCGAGGGCGCCGTCCCTCGTCAAGGTGTCGTCGATGTCGGTGAAGATGCCGTGCACTGCCGACCAGGCCGCACGCGGGGACGACGACAGCGGCTGTGGCCTCGGTGTCATGGGCGACGAGTGTGTCATGCGCGGCCTGCATCGCCGGCATGCCGCGCGGCTTGCGCAGTGCGGGCCGTTGCGGGCATCATCGGCCCGATGCACAGTGCGCGCGCGATGGGTTCGGGCTGCAGTTCTTCGCCCCGCCGATCGGACCGGCCATGACGGGCAACGATTGCAGCCGCGCCGCGACGCCGCTGGCCCCGCGATCGTCCGCCCTGCCCGACGCGCCTTGGCGGCCTTTGCTGCCCTGGGTGGGCGCCGCTGCGGCGCTGATCGTGCTGCTGGCGGCGCTGGCGGTCTGGGGGGCGCGTGAGCGGCAGATCGGTGTCGAGGCGGTCCGTCTGGAAGCCGTGGCGGCGTTGCGGGCGCAGCAGGTGTCGGCCTGGTTCGACGATCGGCAGGCCCAGTTCCAGTTTCTGGCGCGCACGCCGCTCTGGCCCGAGCTGCTGCAGCGCTGGCAGGACCAGGGCGACGACACGAGCCGCGAGCGGCTGCTGGAGCGCACGCTCGAATACGCCAAGGGCCACGGCTTCGCCTCGCTGTCGGTGATCGACGCCATGGGCCGGGTGCTGCCGCTCGACAACGGCACACCCCCGGCCCTGGCGGCGCCGACCCGCGACACCGCCCGCCGCGCCCAGGCTGCGGGCCAGCCGGCGATGTCGGAGCTCCACCGCCAGCCCGGCGCCGCCCCCGAGCTGCGCCTGGACTTCGTTGTCCCGCTGGCCGCGCCTGCACAGCGCGGCGCTGCGGTGCGCTGGTTGGTGGTGGTGCGGATCGATCCGCGGCTGAACCTGCTGCCGATGCTGCAGGCCTGGCCCGATTCGCGCACGCCGGTGGTGACCCAGCTCGTGCAGCGCAGTGGCGACATGCTGGTCGGCCCGAACGCGCAGAGGCCGGTGCCGCTGACGCGGCCCGGCTTGCTCGCCGGCCAGGTGGTGCGCGGCGAACTGGCGTCCGGCGTGGCGCACTTCGCCGACGACTTCGCCGGCCGCGCGGTCTTCGGCGTCGTGCGCCCGGTGCAGGGCACGTCGTGGTGGCTGGTGTCGCGGGTCGCGCGCGAGGACGTGATGGCGCCGGTCTGGGACACCGCGCGCTGGGCGGCGCTGCTCGCGCTGGCAAGCCTGGCCGCCACGGCCGGTGTGGCCAACATGCTGCGCCAGCGCCAGACGTTGCGTCGTGTGCTCGAAGAGCGCGACCAGCAGGCCCAGCGCGTGCGCGCGCTGTCGCTGGTCGAAGGCCTGGCCAACAACGCGCCCGACGCCATCTTCGCCAAGGACGCCGAAGGCCGCTACGTCGTCTTCAACCCGGCCGCGAGCCGGCTCACCGGCCGCGCGACGCGCGATGTCATCGGCCATCGCGACCGCGAGCTGTGGGACGCCGAGACCGCGGCGCTGTTCGAGTCGCACGACGCGCTGGTGCGCCATGCCGGGCGGGCCATGACTTTCGAGGAACATCTGACCGGCCCGGAGGGCGAGCGGGCCTTGCAGGTGGTGCGCGGGCCGCTCAACGGCGAGGCGGGACCCCGCGGCGGATCGTTCGGCGTGGCCCGCGACGTCACCGAATCGCGGCGCATCGAGGTCGAGCTCGAACAGCACCGCCGACGCATCGACGACCTGGTGCAGACGCGCAGCACGTTGGGCGTCCCGCAATCCGTGAGCGCGCTGATCACCAACCGGGCGCCGGGCCGCGTCGCCTACTGGGACGCCGAACTGCGCTGCCGCTACGTCAACGATGTCTATTGCGAATGGTTCGGCCGGCGCCGCGAAGACGTGATCGGACGCACCATGGGCGAGATTTTCGGCGCCGAGTTCGTTGCCGAACGCGCCGACCGCGTGCGTCGTGTCATGGCCGGCGAGCTGCAACAGTTCGAGCGCGAAGAGACCAGCGCCGACGGCCGCCAGGCCACGACCTGGGTGCACTACATCCCGGACGGCGTGCCCGGCGACGTGCGCGGCCTGTTCGTGCTGACGACCGACATCACGCCGATGAAGCAGGCCCAGCAGCGCCAGCGCGAGGCCATCGACGTGCTGGCCGCGGCGCGCCAGGCGGCCGAGTCGGCCAACGTCGCCAAGAGCGTCTTTCTGGCCAACATGAGCCACGAGATCCGCACGCCGCTGGCCGCCATCCTCGGCCTGACGCACCTGCTGCAAGGCGAGCAACCG
>JANNJX010000492.1:0-9284 GCA_031396005.1 Burkholderiales bacterium | reverse complement strand
TAGTTGCCGAGCAGTTGCGCCGCGTGGCGCACGGCCACGATCTCGGCATGCGCCGTCGGGTCGTTGGTGGTGATCGGCCGGTTGTAGCCGGTGGCGATGACCTGCGGCACACCGTCGGCCATGTGCGTGATCACGGCGCCGACCGGCACCTCGCCGACGAGTTGCGCGTTGAGCGCCTGATCGAGCGCCAGGCGCATCGCGTACTCGTCCTGCGCGGCGCTGGGCGCGTCGGGCAACGCGGCCGGCAGCGTGATCGGCGTCGGCGTGTTCACTGTTTGGCCTGTTCCGCCGTGCGATCCGCGCCCTGCTGCAGCGAGGTGTTGACGGTATCGCGCACGTTGTTCTGCATGGCTTTGGCCTGAGCCGGCACCGTGGCCTCGACCGGGGCAGACGCCGCACCCGGCAAGCCGGCGGCCCGCGTGGCGCTCTGGCCACTCAGGCCCAAGGCTTGAAGCTGCGTCTTGCCCAGCGTGCCGACGATTGCCAGCACGACCAGAAGCGACATCACACCAAAAATCAACCGCATGCCCGTCTCCCGTCCTCGACCTTTGAGCGACTTCCACGCGGTCATGCCGGTGGTTTTCTTTGCCTATCGTAGGTTACGCGGCGGTTTACGCGCCACCGGTTCATCATGCCCCCGCTCGTCGGCTTCGGCACGCCGCAGGGGAATTTTTCGCCGGCCGCAGGATGCCACCTCATTCCCACTCGATCGTGGCCGGCGGCTTGCTGCTCACGTCGTAAGTGACGCGGTTGATGCCGCGCACTTCGTTGATGATGCGCGAGCTGACTTTCTTCAGCAGCGAGTACGGCAGCTCGGCCCAATCGGCGGTCATGAAGTCGCTGGTGACGACAGCGCGCAGCGCGACAACGAAGTCGTAGGTGCGGCCGTCGCCCATGACGCCGACGCTCTTGACCGGCAAGAAGACGGCAAAGGCCTGGCTGACCTTGTCGTACCAACCGGCGCTGCGCAGCTCCTCGATGAAGATCGCGTCGGCGCGGCGCAGCAGGTCGGCGTACTCGCACCTGACTTCGCCCAGGATGCGCACGCCCAGACCCGGGCCGGGGAACGGGTGGCGGTAAACCATCTCGTGCGGCAGGCCGAGTGCTGTGCCGAGCTCGCGCACCTCGTCCTTGAACAGGTCGCGCAGCGGCTCGAGCAGCTTCAGGCCCAGCGACTCAGGCAGACCGCCGACGTTGTGGTGGCTCTTGATCGTCGTCGCCTTCTTCGTTTTGGCGGCGCCGGACTCGATCACGTCCGGGTAGATCGTGCCTTGGGCGAGCCACTTCGCACCGGTTCTGGAAGAGTCGCCTTCAGCGCCTCGCAATTTTTTGGCCTCGCGCTGGAAGACCTCGACGAACTCGCGGCCGATGATCTTGCGCTTGGCCTCGGGGTCGGCCACGCCCTTCAAGTGGCCGAGAAACTGTTCGCTGGCGTCGACGTGAATGACCTTGGCGTGCAGCTTGCCGGCGAACATTTCCATCACCAGCGCGCCTTCGTTCAACCTCAGCAGGCCGTGATCGACGAAGACACAGGTGAGCTGGTCGCCGATCGCTCGGTGGATCAGCGCAGCGGCGACGCTGGAGTCGACGCCGCCGGACAGGCCGAGGATCACCTCTTCTTTGCCGACCTGTCTGCGGATCGCCGCCACCGCTTCTTCGACGTGGTCGCGCATCACCCAGTCCGGTCTCGCCTTGCAGATGCCCTGCACGAAGCGCTCGAGCAGCGCCTTGCCCTGCACCGTGTGCGTGACCTCGGGGTGGAATTGCACGCCGTAGTAGCCGCGTGACTCGTCGGCCATGCCTGCTATCGGGCAGCTCGGCGTGCTCGCCATCAGCTTGAAGCCCGGCGGCAGCGCAGTCACCTTGTCGCCGTGGCTCATCCAGACTTTCAACATGCCGTGGCCTTCGGCCGTGGCGAAGTCCTCGATGCCTTGCAGCAGTTGGGTGTGGCCATGCGCGCGCACTTCGGCATAACCGAACTCGCGCTGTGCACTTGCCTCGACCTGCCCGCCCTGCTGCACCGTCATCGTGAACATGCCGTAGCAGATGCCGAGCACCGGCACGCCGCTGTCCCACACCGCCTGCGGCGCGCGCAACTGCTGCTCCTCGTACGTGCTGGCGTGGCTGCCCGAGAGCACAATGCCTTTCGGCGCGAACTCGCGGATGAAGGCATCGCTGACGTCGTTGGGATGGATCTCGCAATAGACATGCGCTTCGCGGATGCGGCGCGCGATGAGCTGCGTGACTTGCGAGCCGAAGTCGAGGATCAGGATCTTCTCGTGGGTCATGTCGGGGCTACGGCCAGAGCGGGTTGTTGGCGGAAAAAGCGGATCGCCAGCAGCGCAGCAGCAGCTTGCAGCGCGGCGCAGAAAAAGAACGGCAGACCGATCCAGACGTCGCCCTGCGGCCGGTGCGAGACCAAGCCCAGCAGCGCCGTGCCGAACACCGGCGCGACGACCGCCATCAGGCTGTTCAGCGACGCCACCGAGCCCATCGTCTGCCCCTGCTCGCGCGCGCCGGCTGCGTTGGAGACGATGCTCTGCATGGCGGCCGGCGCCGCGCCGCCCAGCAGCGCGCCTACGACGATCACGGCGTAGATCACCGGCCCCGACGGCGCCAGCGCATAACCGAGGTAGGTGAACGCACCGACGGCCAGCCCAAACGCCGCCAGCGTGCGCGGCGAGAAGCGTGCCAGCAGGTGCTTCAACAGCACGCCCTGCACCAGCGCCGCCATGAAGCCGACGACGAACAGCGAGGTGCCGACCTCGGCCGGCCCCCAGCCGAACTTGAAGTGCGTGTACAGCACCCAGCAGGTGTACAGCGTGTACTGCGCCAGGCCCGACAGCGCGATCGTCGCCACCAGCGGCCCGACGCCCTTCAACGCCGCCAGCCCGCGCAATGCCGCCAACGGATTCGCGCGCTGCCAGTCGAAGGCGCGCCGCTTGTCAGCAGCGAGCGACTCCGGCAGCACGAACACGCCGTAGACGGTGTTGATCAGCGCCAGCACGCCGGCGGCGATGAACGGCCAGCGCAGGTCGATCGCGCCGAGCCAGCCGCCGAGCACCGGGCCGAGGATGAAGCCGACGCCGAACATCGCGCCGAGCTGGCCGAAACGCCGCGCGCGGTCCTCGGGCGGCGTGATATCGGCGACATACGCATTGGCCACGGCGATGTTGGCCTGCATCGCCCCCGAGAACAGGCGCACCACGACGAGCATCCACAGCGCGGTGGCCGCGGCGGTGACGAAAAAGCCCAGCGCCAGGCCGCTGAATCCGATCAACAGCACCGGCCGGCGGCCGTACTGGTCGGACAGGGCGCCGAGGATCGGCGAGCCGAAAAAGTTGGCGGCGCCGAACACGAACGCCATCACGCCGAACCAGAACGTTTGCGCATCGGGCGAAGCGGTGAAGGTGCCGACGATGTAGGGCAGCACCGGCAGGATCAGGCCGATCGCGATCATGTCGATCAGCACCGCGACGGCGATAAACAGCATGGCCGCCTTCCTTGCGGGTGGGCGGCCATGCGCGTCGGGGGCAGAGGGCGTCGTCATTCCGTGCGGTAGTTCGGCGCTTCCTTGGTGATCTGCACGTCGTGAACGTGGCTCTCGCGCACGCCGGCCGACGTGATCTCGACGAACTGGCCTCGGGTCTGCATCTCGGCGATCGATGCGCAGCCGCAGTAGTGCATCGACGCGCGCAGGCCGCCCGCCATCTGGAACAGGATGCCGACCACCGAGCCCTTGTACGGCACCTGGCCTTCGATGCCTTCCGGCACGAGCTTGGTGGTGTTCGGGTTGTTGCCGCTGTTGTCCTGGAAGTAGCGGTCGGCGCTGCCTTGCTGCATCGCGCCGATCGAGCCCATGCCGCGGTAACTCTTGTAGCTGCGCCCTTGGTAGAGGATGGTTTCGCCCGGCGCCTCGTCGGTGCCGGCGAAGGCGCTGCCCATCATCACGCTGTCGGCGCCGGCGACGATGGCCTTGGCGACGTCGCCCGAGTAGCGCACGCCGCCGTCGGCGATCAGCGGCACGCCGCTGCCCTTGAGCGCTGCGGCGACGTTGTCGATCGCCATGATCTGCGGCACACCGACGCCGGTGACGATGCGCGTCGTGCAGATCGAACCCGGGCCGATGCCGACCTTGACCGCATCCGCGCCGGCCTCCACCAGCGCCAGCGCCGCCTCACCGGTGGCGATGTTGCCGCCGATGACGTCGAGTTGCGCGAAGTTGCGCTTGACCCAGCGCACGCGCTCGATGACGCCGGCGCTGTGGCCATGCGCGGTGTCGACGACGATCACATCGACGCCCGCCGCGGCCAACGCTTCGACGCGCTCCTCGGTGCCGTCGCCGACGCCGACCGCGGCGCCGACGCGCAGCTTGCCGTGCTGGTCACGCGCTGCGTTCGGAAAACTCGTCTGCTTGGTGATGTCCTTGACCGTCATCAGGCCACGCAGCTCGAAGGCGTCGTTGACCACCAACACGCGCTCCAGCTTGTGCTTGTGCATCAGCGCCTTGCCCTCGTCGAGCGTGGCGCTCTCGCGCACCGTGATCAGGCGCTCGCGCGGCGTCATGATCTCGCGCACGGGCACGTCCATGCGCGTCTCGAAGCGCAGGTCGCGGTTGGTGATGATGCCGACAACGGTCTTGCCTTCCAGCACCGGAAAGCCCGAAATGCCGTGCTGCTGCGCCAGCGCCATGACCTCGCGCACCGGCATGTCGGGGCCGACCGTGATCGGGTCGCGCAGCACGCCGGACTCGTAACGCTTGACGCGCGCCACTTCCCTGGCTTGCTGTTGCGCGGTGAGGTTCTTGTGGATGATGCCGATGCCACCCTCCTGCGCGATCGCGATCGCCAGGCGCGCTTCGGTCACCGTGTCCATCGCCGCCGAAATCAGCGGCAGGTTCAGTGTGATGCGGCGCGACAGGCGGGTGGCCAGGCTGGTGTCGCGCGGCAGAACTTGGGAGAAGGCCGGCACCAACAACACATCGTCGAAGGTCAGCGCTTTGCCGAGGAGGCGCATGGTGGGTTTTCAGTCCAGACGCAAAAATGAATTATAGGGAGCGTGACTTTCACCCCGGCCGCTACCGGGCACGCGAACTACACTGGCAAAAGTTCACACACCCACTGCGCGCACCATGAAGCGTTCCCTGCTGCCGACTGTCCTGGGCCCCTTGGTCTGGACCCTGCTGAGCCTGGGCATGGTCACCGCACAAGCGGCGAACTGGAAGTACCGCGACACGCAAGGCCGCATCGTCGTCAGCGACCTGCCGCCGCCGGCCGGCGTCCAGGACAAGGACATTCTCGAGCGCCCGACAACCGTGGTCCGCCGTGCGCCGGCGCCGACGGCGCCCGCGTCGGCTGCCGCAACGCCCGCGCCCACCGCCGTAGCGCAAGGCAACGATCCAGAGCTCGAAGCGCGCCGCAAAAAGGCTGCCACCGAGCAGGAACAAAAGCAGAAGGTGGAGCAGGAGAAAGACGCCGTTCAGCGCGCCGAGAACTGCTCGCGCGCGAAAAGCCATCTGGCCGCGCTCGGCGACGGCCTGCGCATCGCACGCACCAATGAGAAGGGCGAGCGCGAGATCCTCGACGACAAAGGTCGCGCCGAAGAAATGCAGCGTGCGCGCCAAGTCATCGGCAGCGACTGCAAGTAGTTCAGGGCGCTGTTAGCGCTGTGCGCGCAGTTGCGTGATCGTCGCCCGCGGCGAGATCACTTCCGCATCCAGAGAGACGTGAATCAACGTCGGCGTGTCCGACGCCAGTGCCGCTTGCAACGCCGGCTCGAACTGCGCCGTGTGCTGCACACGATGCGCGCCCCACCCATACGCCAGCGCCAGCGCGGCGAAGTCCGGGTTGTGCAGGTCGCTGCCCGAGACGCGCGCGGGGTACGTGCGCTCCTGGTGCATGCGGATCGTGCCGTAGCTGCCGTTGTCGATGACGATGCTGATCAACTTGCCGGCGCCCTGCCCCGCGCCGAACGCGCGCGCGGTCGCCAGCTCCTGGCCGGTCATCAGGAAGTCGCCGTCGCCGGCGAGGTGGACCACCGTGCGCTGCGGCTGCAGCAACGACGCTGCCACGGCTGCCGGCACGCCGTAGCCCATCGCGCCCGAGGTCGGTGCGAGCTGCGTGCGGCCGTGCCGATGCAGCGGCGCGTACGGCGTGAAGCGGTGCAGCCAGGCGCTGAAGTTGCCGGCGCCGTTGGTGTAGACGGTGTTCTCCGGCACCAGGCGGTTGAGCGCCTTCACGAGCTGCGTCATGTCCAAGGGCTCGACCGCGGCAGCCTCTCGATTGGCCTCGTAGTCGGCGTGGGCGGCTTCGGTCCACGCGGCCCACGGCACTTGCGCCGGCGCTGCCAGGGTTTCGAGCGCCTGCCCGGCGTGCGACAACGCGCACTGCAGCAGCAGGTCGGCGGCGTAGACGCGGCCCAACTCCTCGGCGCCCGGGTGCAGGTGCACCAACGTCTGTTGCGGGCGCGGCACCGTCAGGTGCTCGTAGCCGCCAGTCGTCATCTCGCCCAGGCGCACGCCAACGGCCAGAATCAGATCGGCCTCGCGCACCCGCGCGGCGAGTTTCGGATTGATGCCGATGCCGACATCGCCCGCGTACTGCGGATGGCAGTTGTCGAACGTGTCCTGAAAGCGAAAGCCGCAGGCCACCGGCAACTGCCAGCTCTCGGCAAAACGTTGCAGCGCGCGAGCGCTCTCGGCGCTCCACAGCGGGCCCCCGGCGATGACGAGTGGCCTTTGCGCCGCCAGCAACCGCTCGCGCAAGTTGCGCAAAGCGCCCGGCGCCGGCCAGGCCTGCGCCGGCACGATGCGCGGCAGCACGGGCGCGGCCGTCATCGCGGTCAGCATGTCTTCCGGCAACACCAGGACCACGGGCCCGGGCCGGCCCTGCATCGCGGTGTGGAAGGCGCGCGCCACGTACTCCGGCAAGCGGTCGGCGTGCTGCACCTCGCCGACCCACTTGGCCATGCCGAGCGTGCCGGGGCCGAAGACCTGGCGATAGTCGAGTTCCTGGAAGGCCTCGCGGTCGCGCTGTTCAGCCGCCACCTGGCCGACGAACAACACCATCGGCGTCGAGTCCTGGAAAGCGGTGTGCAAGCCGATCGCCGCGTTGCTCGCGCCGGGCCCGCGCGTCACGAAGCACACGCCCGGCCAGCACGACAACTTGCCTTGCGCCTCGGCCATGAATGACGCGCCACCCTCATGGCGGCAGGTGATGAAGCGGATGCGTTTGGCGTGCGCATGAAAGCCATCGAGCACGGCCAAATAACTCTCGCCCGGCACGCCGAAGACGGTGTCGATGCCCTGCGCGATCAGCGCTTCGACGAGAGCGTGTCCGGCGAGCCGCTTGGTCATGCCGTCGCTCGCCGCGCGCCGATCGCCACGCGCAGACCGACCAGCGACGCCGAAGCGATGCCCAGGCCGAGCGCCAGCGCCGCCCCGTAGAACACGCCGTCGGGCCGGCCGCCGTCGAGGAAGGCGCCGAACAGCGGCGCCGCGAGCGCAAAGCCGATGTCCAGGCCGGAGTACACCGTGCCATAGACGCGGCCGGTGGCGCCCGGCGGTGAGGCGCGCTTGATCAGCATGTCGCGCGACGGCCCAGCCAGGCCCGCGCCGAAGCCCGCCAGCGCCGTCGCCGCCATCGCCAGCAGGCCCGGCAAAACGCCGCTGCCGACAAGGGCCAGCAGCAGCGCCGCCGCAGCCAGGCAGGCGCCGATGACGCGCTCCAGGTGCGTCGCCCGCACGGCCAGAAAACCGCCGGTAAGGATGCCCAGCGCACCGGCCACCATGTAGCCGGTAACGACGTAGGCGGTGGTGGCCAGCGGCAACTCGTACATCTTCGACAGCGCCGGACCGGCGAAGCTCTTGATCGCCGACAGCGCACAGGTCGAGAAAAAGAAGAACGAGAAGCACAGCCACACCGACGGCAGGCGCAGGAAGGCGAACGTGCCGGGCTCATCACCCTGGGCGTCGGCGGCGGGCCGACTGGCCACCGCACCGTCGTCGATGGCTTCGCGCTGCCAGAACAGCAGCAGCAACACCCCCAGCGCCCACGCCGCGCAGGCGATGAGCGCCCAGCGCCACGAGCCGGTGGCGTGCACGATCGCCAACTGGAATACCGGCGCCGCTGCCCAGCCGAGGTTGCCGCTGACGCCGTGGACCGAAAAGGCGTGGCCCAAGCGCGGCGGCGAGACGCGCTTGTTCAGGATGGTGAAGTCCACCGGGTGGAAAGGCGAATTGCCCAGACCCGCCAACGCTGCCGCCAGCATCAAGCCGTCCAGATCTTGTGCCGACGCGGCCAACGCGCCTGCGGCCACGAACAATGAAAGCGCCGTGAACAGCACCGGGCGGGCGCCGACGCGATCCACCAGAAAACCGGCCAGCGCCTGACCGATACCCGAAACGGAGAAGAACACCGTCACCAGCAGGCCGAGCTGGGCGTAGCTGACGCCGAAGTCGCGCACGAACAGCGGGAACAGCGGCGGCAGCAGCATGTGAAAGAAGTGAGACGTGCCGTGCGCCAGCCCCACCAGGCCGATCGTGCGCACATCGTCGCGCCGGGAAGGCGACGGCAGCGCGGCCGAGGCGGTATCCATGCTTGAATGGTATCGGCAGACCCGCATGCGCGGCAGCGCAAGGGCGAGTTGGTGAGCGGGAGTGTCAAAGCGTGACTGTCGTAACCGCAATGGTGGTGCATTGCATGGCCGTTGCTTGTGGGAACCGCAAGTCCCCTCGGCGAAACTAAGCTCGCAATGGTCGAAACTGCTTGCACCGTTGGCCATTGGAGGCGCCCGTGTTGAAGTCTTTGTTCGGAGAACTCGTGCCCACACCGCTGAAGCCGGGGGGCCCGATGCCGGAGTTTGCCGCCACGGCGGTGCTGGAGAGCACGGACACGCGCGTCGCCGACGACGGCCGCATGCTCGAGCGGCACCACCAGGATCTGTTCTTCTCCGGCTCGCCGGCCGCAGCGATGCGCGAGCACCTGGCGCAGGCCCGCAACGCCGACGACGTGCGCACGATCACGCTGCTCGACCCGGTGCGCCTGTGGGCACCGGGCGTCATCAAGGCCTTGTCGGACGCCACCGGCCAGCCGGTCGAGCGCCTGCACCTGCGCGAGCAGGCCACGCTATCGATCCTGGCCACGCTCGAGCGCACCATCGTGCCGCGGCGCGGCGACGCCTCGCTGAAGATCTACCACGCCGATCTGCAGGTCTCCGAAGGCGAAAACCTGGCGATCCCGTTCGTGTTGATGGAGCGCAGCCAGATGGCCGCCGTCATCGTCGGG
>JANNJX010000640.1:0-1545 GCA_031396005.1 Burkholderiales bacterium | reverse complement strand
GACCACGCCTTCGCGCTGGCATTGCGCTTCGTAGGCGGCGTAGACCTCGATCAGCTTGGCCGTGTGCGGGTCCGGCGGGGCGATGTCGTGCGGGCGCAGGCCTTCTTCCTTGCTGCCGGAGATGAAGTACGCGGCCTGCTTAGCCGGGTAGCGTTCTTCGTCGAGGGCCATTGCCTTGACGACGCGCTTGACGGCCGCCACCTGGTCCGATGAATCGAGGATCTGAAAGCCCTGCGGCAGCCCGGCGATCTTCCAGTGCGCGCGCAGGAAACGGTTGCACAGGCCGTGAAAGGTGCCGATCCACATGCCGCGCACGTTGACCGGCAGCATGCTGGTCAGCCGCGTCAGCATTTCCTTCGCGGCCTTGTTGGTGAAGGTCACCGCGAGCACGCCGCCCGGCGAGACCTGTCCGGTGGACAGCAGCCAGGCGATGCGCGTCGTCAGCACGCGCGTCTTACCGGAGCCGGCGCCGGCGAGGATCAGCGCCGGCACGGCGGGCAGCGTCACCGCCGCGAGTTGTTCGGGATTGAGGCCGCGGAGCAAACCGCTGGCGGGGTCATCGTTCATCTCGGGATTCTAGAGAGCGTGTTTCTCCCCCCTTCAATTTAGGGGGGCACCCCGCGCTTGCTCGGGCCGGCACGTTCCCCGCACCGCTCGGCCGCAGATACATTCGGTTTCGATAGGGAAGCAAGAACAAGCACAGGCCTGCGCGCAGGGCAGGGCCTCGCCAAAAAACTCGGAGGACGCCATGCTTTTCACGACTCGACGACTGGGTATCGTCGGCGCAGCGATCGCGCTCGCCGCATGCGGTGGCGGCAACGATGCCCAGGCGCCGCAAACCTCGTCACAGCGCGAGCAGCCGTTGGCCACGGCAGCGCCGTCGCAGTCGGTCTGGTCGGTGCCAGTCGCGCTGCCGCTGGTGCCGACGACCGCGGCGATCCTGCCTGACGGCAAGGTGCTGCTCTGGTCGGCCGAAGAGCGTTTCTCGTTCGGCGCTAATGTCGGCCGCACGTACACGGTGACGTTCGACCCGGCCACCAACACGAGCAGCGAGCGCACCGTCACCGAAAGCGGGCACAACATGTTCTGCCCGGGCACGACCAACCTCGCCGACGGCCGGTTGCTCGTCAACGGCGGCATCAGCAGCGCGCGCACCAGCATCTTCAACCCGGCCACCGGGGTCTGGACCACCGGTGCGGCGATGAACACGCCCCGCGGCTACAACGCCAACACCATCCTCGCCGACGGCTCCGTGCTCACACTCGGCGGCTCGTGGAGCGGCGGCGTCGGCAACAAGCACGGCGAGATCTGGACCGAGGCCGGCGGCTGGCGGCGCATGAGCGGCCTGCCGATCGACCCGATGTTGTCGGCAGATGCCAGCCGCAACTTCGGCGGCGACAGCCACTTCTGGCTCATCCCCACGGGCCACGGCCGCGTGCTGCACGCCGGACCCGGCGTCAACATGCACTTGCTCGACACGCGCGGCAACGGCGGCGTCGAGCCGGTCGGCCGGCGCGGCGACGACCTGTTCAGCGTCAGCGGCAC
>JANNJX010000619.1:0-15830 GCA_031396005.1 Burkholderiales bacterium | reverse complement strand
GGGCCGCGCGTGCTGGCGAGCTTCCCGCCCGTGTTGTCCGACAAGGCCGCGGCGCAACTGCGCCGGTTGGGCGTGCAGGTGCTCACCGGCAGCGCCGTGCAGCACATCGATGCCGAGGGCTACGTCCGCGGTGGCGAGCGCGTACCAGCGAGGACGGTGTTGTGGGCCGCCGGCGTGGCCGCGTCGCCGCTGGGCGCGATGCTCGGTGCGCCGCAGGACCGCGCCGGGCGCGTGCAGGTGCAGCCTGATCTCACCGTGCCCGGCCTGCCCAACGTCTTCGTCGCCGGCGATCTGGCCACACTGACGCAAGCCAACGGCAAGCCGGTGCCGGGCGTTGCGCCCGCGGCCAAGCAGATGGGCGCACATGTGGCCACGCTGATGCGCGCGCGGCTGGCGGGCCGCAGGGACGACACGCCGTTCGTCTACCGCGATTGGGGCAACCTGGCGACGATCGGCCGCATGGCCGCGGTGGTCGACATGCCGGGCGGCCTGAAGTTCTCCGGCGCGATCGCCTGGTGGTTCTGGCTGGCCGCGCACGTCTTCTTCCTCATCGGCTTTCGCAACCGTTTGGTCGTGCTGATGAACTGGGGCTGGGCCTACGCCACCTATGCGCGCCATGCGCGCGTGGTCTTCGGCGCCGGGCCGTCGAACGACATGCCGTTGCAGGCGGTGCACAGCGATCCTTCACAATCGACGCCGTAGTTTGCGAGAACAACAAGCCCAACGATGACGAGCTCCATTGCATGACGCGGCGACGCTTCACCGCCGCCCTGGCCTGCGCACCGCTTCTGCCGCTCTCGCCGATGCTGGCCGCTTGCGCGAGCCGCCGCCAGGAGCTGCCCGACCCGCCGACACGCGCTGGGCAACGGGTCGACCTCGGCGAGATCGCGTCGGCCAACCCCAAGCTGCTGCCGCGCCCCGTATCCGTGTGGCTGCCGCCGCGCTACGACCGCGAGCGCTCGCGCCGCTGCCGCGTGCTCTACATGCACGACGGCCAGAACCTGTTCGATTCGGGCGCCGCATCCGGCGGCGCGCCCTGGGGTGTGGACGAAGCGCTGGCGGCGCTGATCGCGCTCGGCGACGCGGCGCCGACGATCGTCGTTGCCGTGGGCAACACGGCGCAGCGCTGGTACGAGTACGCGCCCGAAGCGGCGCTGCGCGCGCTGCCGCCCGATGTGCGTGCCGCCGCCGACGCCGACTTTCCGCTGGCCGGCGCCGACCTCGCCGCCGACGCCTACGTGGGCTTTCTCGCCGACGAACTCAAGCCGCAGATCGACCAGCGCTTTCGCACGTTGCGCTCACGCGCAGACACCTTCGTCATGGGTTCCTCCATGGGCGGCCTGGCCGCGCTGTATGCGTTGTGCCGGCGGCCCGAGCTCTTCGGCGGTGCAGCGTGTTTGTCGACGCACTGGCCGGTGACGCGCATCGTCGGGGTGCACGACAACCCGGGTGCGCCACCGATGATCGCGCTGTCAGCGGCAGTGCTCGGCTGGTTCGACGCCAACCTGCCGCGTGCCGGCGCGCACCGTTTCTACTTTGATCACGGCAGCCTGGGGCTCGATCGGCTGTACGCGCCTTATCAGTCGCGCATGGATGCGATCGGCGTTGCCAAGGGCTATGTCGCAGGCCGCGACTGGTTGTCCAAAGTGGCGCCGGGCGCCGACCACACCGAAGCGGCGTGGAATGCGCGGCTGCCGGCGGCGCTGGGGTTTTTGCTGCGGCCTTGAGTCGATCCGAGCTCAGTGGCGGAAGTGGCGCACGCCGGTCAGCACCATCGCAATGCCGCGCTCGTCGGCGGCGGCGATCACTTCACCGTCGCGCATCGAGCCGCCGGGCTGGATGACACAGGCAGCGCCGGCATCGACGACGACGTCGAGGCCGTCGCGGAACGGGAAGAACGCGTCGCTGGCCACCACCGAGCCTTGCAGTGCGAGGCCGGCGTTGTGCGCCTTGATGCCGGCGATGCGCGCGCTGTCGATGCGGCTCATCTGGCCGGCGCCGACGCCGAGCGTCATGCCGCCGCCGCAGAAGACGATGGCGTTGCTCTTGACGAATTTCGCCACCTTCCAGGCGAACAGCAGGTCTTGCAGTTGCTGCGCGCTCGGCGCTTTCTTCGTCACCACGTCGACGTCGGTCGCTTCGAGGTTCTTCGCATCGGCTGACTGCAGCAGCAAACCCCCGCCGACGCGCTTCATGTCCAGCGCATTCGTCGCCCGCGACAGCGGCACTTCGAGCAGGCGCACGTTCTGTTTGCTGGCGAACACCGCACGCGCTTCGGGTGTGATTTCGGGTGCGATCAGCACCTCGACGAATTGCTTGGCCACCTGCTCGGCGGTATCACCATCGAGTGGCGCATTGAAGGCGACGATGCCGCCGAAGGCCGACGTCGGGTCGGTCTTGAAGGCCTTGCCATAAGCCTCGCCGACATTCGCGCCGACGGCCACGCCGCACGGGTTGGCGTGCTTGACGATCACGCACGCGGCGCTGTCGGTGAAGCTCTTGACACATTCCCACGCCGCGTCGGCGTCGGCGATGTTGTTGTACGAGAGTTCCTTGCCTTGAAGCTGAGTCCAGCCGGCGAGCAGGCCGCGCGCGACGCTCGTCTCGCGGTAGAACGCTGCGCTCTGGTGCGGGTTCTCGCCGTAGCGCATGTCCTGCGTCTTGACGAGCTGCAGATTGAACACGGCCGGGTAGGCGGCGCGCGTGGGCGCGGCCGCCGTCGCGTTTTCCGCGCCGTCTTCGAGCGCGGTCAGGTAGTTGGTGATCATGCCGTCGTAGGCGGCGGTGTGGGCGAAGACCTTCTTCGCCAGCGCGAACTTCGTCGCGCGCTGCATGCCGCCGGCGCTCAGCTCGGCCAGCACCTGCGCATAGTCGGCGGGCTCGATCACCACCGCCACGTCCTGCCAGTTCTTCGCTGCGGCACGCAGCATCGCCGGGCCGCCGATGTCGATGTTCTCGATTGCGTCGTCGAGCGTGCAATCGGCCTTGGCCGTGGCCTGCGCAAAAGGGTAGAGGTTGATGACGAGCAGATCGATCGTGCCGATGCCGTGCTGCTTCAACGCGGCCATGTGCTCGGGCGCATCGCGCCGCGCCAGCAGGCCGCCGTGGATGCGCGGGTGCAATGTCTTCACGCGGCCGTCGAGCATCTCGGGAAAGCCGGTCACTTCGCTGACCTCGGTGACGGGCAAGTCGTTCTGCGCCAGCAGCTTGGCGGTGCCGCCGGTGGACAGCAGCTTCACGCCGGCCTGGTGCAGCGCACGGGCGAAATCGACGATGCCGGTTTTGTCGGAAACCGACAGCAATGCGGTGAGGGGTGTATTCAAAGCTTGCGGACACGGTTGCGGCAGCGACCGTGTTTCCTATTTGAGTAGCTTGTGATCCACGAGTTTTCTGCGCAGCGTGTTGCGATTCACCCCCAGCCACTCCGCCGCCTTGCTCTGGTTGCCTTGCGCGTGCTTCATCACCACTTCGAGCAGCGGCTTCTCGGCCGCAGCCAGGATCATGTCGTGCAGCGAATGCGGCTCGGCGCCGCGCAGGTCCTTGAAGTACTGCTCGAGGCTGTCGCGCACGCAGGCATCGATCTGTTTTTTGGTCATGCTGCCATCAACTCGATCGGTTCGTCGTTGGCTGCCACGGCGATGCGCGGCAGGCGCTCGTGTCGTTCGGCCAAGCGCTCAAACCAGTTGCTAAGCGCACGCAGTTGTGCTGCACAGTCGTCGATCAGGTTCATCTCGGCGCGGAAGGCCTCGCCGCCCGGCAGCTCGCGCAGCGCCCAGCCGATGTGCTTGCGCGCGCTGCGCACGCCGGTGAACCCGCCGTACAGCGCGTGGTGGTCGTGCAGGTGGGCTGTCAGCCACATCGCGGCATCGGCCACCGTCGGTGGCAGCAGGTGTTCGCCGGTGGCCAGGTAATGCGCGATCTCGCGAAAGATCCACGGCCGGCCTTGCGCCGCGCGGCCGATCATCAGCGCGTCGGCTTGCGTGTAGGCGAGCACGGCGCGCGCTTTCTCGGGCGAGTCGATGTCGCCGTTGGCCACCACCGGGATGGAGAGCGAGGCCTTCACTGCCGCGATCGTGTCGTACTCGGCCAAGCCCTTGAATCCCTGCTCGCGCGTGCGGCCGTGCACCGTCAGCAGCGTGATGCCGGCCGACTCGGCGGCGCGCGCGATCGCCAGCGCGTTCTTCTCGTCGTCATTGCGGCCGGTGCGCATCTTCAGCGTCACCGGCACACCGCGCGGCGCACACGCTGCCACCACGGCGTCGATGATGCGCATGGCCAGCGGCTGGTTGCTCATCAGCGCCGAGCCGGCGAAAACGTTGCACACCTTCTTCGCCGGGCAGCCCATGTTGATGTCAATGATCTGCGCGCCGCGGTCAATGTTGTAGAGCGCCGCGTCGGCCATCTCGCGCGCATCGACGCCGGCGATCTGCACCGCGATCGGCCCCGGCTCGCCGCTGTGATCGGCGCGGCGCGATGTCTTCAGCGACGACCACAGCGCGCGCTGGCTGGTCACCATCTCGCTGATGGCATGTCCCGCGCCGAGCCGGCGGCACAGCATGCGGAACGGCCGATCGGTCACCCCCGCCATCGGTGCGACGAACAGGTTGTTCGGCAGTTCGAATGCACCGAGCTTCATGACGTGTTGAGGACAGCGACTGCTGAAAAAAGAGGCGCAAGTATAGCGATGCCCCGCCACCGATAATCGTCACCGATGGAAGCCTGGATTCACGCGCTGCTGGCGGCGCTGGCGCTGCCGAAAGTCGGTCTGGTGACGCTGTTCTTCGTGGCCTTGCTGTCGGCCACGTTGCTGCCCTTGGGCAGCGAGCCGGCGCTGTTCGGCCTGCTGAAGTTGAACCCGGAGTTGTTCTGGCCGGCGATGTTCGTTGCCACCGCGGGCAACACCATCGGCGGCGCGATCAGCTGGTGGATGGGTTACGGCGCCGAGCGCGCGTTCGAGAAGGTCAAGCACCGCAAACCGTCGGAGGTCAAAGCGTTGGCGTGGCTCGAGCGCTTCGGGCCCAAGGCCTGCCTGCTGGCCTTTCTGCCCGTGGTCGGCGATCCGCTGTGCGCGCTCGCCGGCTGGATGCGCCTGCCGTTCTGGCCTTGCGTCGGCTACATGGCCATCGGCAAGTTTCTGCGTTATGTGATCTATACCGGCGCGCTGCTCTGGTTCTTCCCAGGGCAGATCGAGCTGGCGAACTGAAAGAATCGCCCATGAACACGCCCACTTACGACGAGCTCAGCGCGCACTTCACGCGGCTGCACCAGTACGCGCACCTGGGCTCCATCGTCAGCTGGGACCGCGCAGCCAACATGCCGCCCAAGGGCAACGACGCGCGCGCGTCGGCGATGGCCGAACTCGCCGCGCTGATGCACCGCCTGCGCACCGAGCCGACGCTCGGCGATCGCATCGCGCGCGCCGAGCAGGAGCCGCTGTCCGACCACCAGCGCGCCAACCTGCGCGAAATCCGGCGCGAGTGGCGGCAGGCCACGGCGCTGCCGGAGTCGCTCGTCACCCGCACGGAGCTGGCCACCTCGCGCTGCGAACACGCCTGGCGCACGCAGCGCCCGGCGCACGATTGGGCGGGGTTCCTCGACAACTGGAAGCCGGTCGTTGCGCTGGCGCGCGAAGAAGCGGCCTTGTTGTCGGCGCAGACCGGCCTGTCGAAGTACGACGCGATGATGGACCGCTTCGAGCCTGGCATGAGGAGCGAGCAGGTCGGCCGCGTCTTCGGTGCGGTGCGGCAGTGGCTGCCGGGGCTGATCGACCGCGTGGTCGAGCGGCAGAGCAAGGACGTGTTGATCGAAGCCCGCGGCCCGTTCCCCGTGCCGGCGCAGCAGGCGCTCTGTCAGCGTGTGGTGGCGATGCTCGGCTTCGACTTCAACGCCGGCCGCCTGGACACGAGCACGCACCCGTTCTCCGGCGGTGTGCCCGAAGACGTGCGCATGACGACGCGCTACCGCGAAGACGAGTTCCTGCCGGCGCTGATGGGCACGGTGCACGAAACCGGCCACGGCCGCTACGAGCAGAACCGGCCGCGCGAGTGGCTCGGCCAGCCGGTCAGCGAAGCGCGCTCGATGGCGGTTCACGAGAGCCAGTCGCTGTCGTTCGAGATGCAGCTCGGCAGCCACCCGGGCTTTGCGAAACTGATGGCGCCGATGTTGCGCGATGCCTTCGGCGAGCAGCCCGCGTTCGAGCCCGGCAACCTGTGGCGCCTGATGACACGCGTCAAACGCGGCCTGATCCGCGTCGATGCCGACGAGGTGACGTACCCGGCGCATGTCATCCTGCGCTACGAGATCGAGCGGCCGTTGATCGAAGGCGAGATCGAGCCCGACGACGTGCCGGCGCTGTGGGACCGGAAGATGGCCGAGCTGCTGCAGCTCGACACGCGCGGCAACTTCAAGGACGGCCCGATGCAGGACGTGCATTGGCCCGAGGGCATCTTCGGCTACTTCCCCTGCTACTCGCTCGGTGCGATGTACGCCGCGCAGTGGTTCGCGACGATGCGGCGAACGATGCCCGACCTCGACGAGCGCATCGGCCGCGGCGACTTCGCGCCGGTGTTCGACTGGTTGCGCGACAACATCTGGAGCCAGGGCTCGCGCTGGAGCACCGACGAGCTGGCGCTGCGCGCCAGCGGCGAGGTGCTGAACCCGGCGCACTTCAAGGCGCATCTGGAGGCGCGTTATCTCGGCTGATCAATGCAGGCCGCGCTTGGCAGCGGTGCCGACGCACGCCACCAGCGGCCCGAGCGCGGTCGGGATGCGCGCCATCTGCGCTTCGTTCGTCAGCTCGCCCAGCACTGGATCGACTGGCGCAGCGTCATGGCGCAGCCATTCTTCCGCCGCGGCGCAGCAGCGTCAACGCCGCGCGTGTTCCAGATCGGCCAGCGTTTCTTCGAGCTTGCGCAACGCGCGCGCGGTGCGCGGGCCGCCGCGGCGGGCGCGGCCGATCAGGCGGCGCTCTTCGTCGTCGAGCACGGCACGGTCGAGCGAGATGCCGTGGCGCGCCAGTTGCGCGCCGAGCGCGCTGCGTTGCGAGCGCAGCATCTGGCGCGTGCGCTGGTAGGCATGCTCGGCCAGCGCGCGCCGCTGCGACCAGCTGAAGGTGTTGGCGAGAAACAGCTCGGCGTCCCGGTGGTCGGGCTCGAACAGCACGATGTCCGTCTTCGGATGCGTCTGCGCATAGCCCTTCATGCCGAGCTCCAGCCGCGAGTGGATCAACGAGCGGAAGGTCTGCGACAGCACCACCGGCAGGCCACCGTCCGCCAGTCGCGGGATGCGCTCGTCGTTGCTCCCCAGGACGCGATGCCGCGGCGCGTGCGTGGCGTCGAACGGCACCAGCGGGTTCAGGCAGATCAACAGGTCCAGGCCTTCGTCGAGCAGCACGCTGGCATGCAGCGTTTTCTTCAGCGCGCCGTCGACGCAGGTGCGGCCATTGATCTCCACCGGCGCGTACAGGCCGGGCAAAGCCGCGCTGGCCTGCACCGCGAGCGAGATCGGCACGTCGTCGAGGCCCGGTTCACCGAAGGGCACGGCCTCGCCGCTGTCGAGATCGGTGGCCACGAGCACCAGCTTGCGCTTCAACCGACGGAAGTCGTTCGTGCGTCCGGGCTCGCTGAAGATGCGCGCCAGCCGCTCCTGCATGGCCTGGCCGCTGAAGATGCCGGCCGGCAGTGCGCGGCCGAGCCGCTCGAAAGCGGCCATGCGCGAGCGTCCCTTGACGAAATACTGGTAGGCGGCCTGCGCGCTGAGCGAGGGCAGCGCAGCGGCGCGCTTCCAGTACTCGTCCCAGGCCGGGCGCATCAACAGCGAGGGGCTGAACAAATCATTGGTCGCAGCATCGTTTTCAATGAAGCTCGCACACAAGTCACGCGCGCTCATGCCGTTGGCCAGGCCTGCCGCAACGAAGCCGCCCGTCGACACGCCGACATACCCCGAGAGTTGCGCCAGATCGAGTCCGGCCAGCGCTTCGTCGAGTGCGCAGAGCGCGCCGATCTCGTAGATCGCGCCCAGAGGACCGCCGCCAGCAAGCGCCAAGCCGATGCGCGGCTTGCGCAACGCGGCAGGGGCGCCGCGGCGCCCCTGCTTCGTCTGGGTCTTGCGAACGGTCAAGCGGCCTTGCGCGCCGCGCGTTTGACCGGTGCCTTCTTCGCGGCGGCGCGCACGGTCTTGGCGGCTGCCTTCACGGGCGTGCGGGACCGCGCCTTGGCGCCGACCTTGGACGACAGCTCATCGATGCGCTTGATCAGCGCATTGATGTCCTTGCGCGAAGGCACGCCCATCTTGTTGAGCGCCTTCTCTACGCGCGCTTCGAAGATCGATTCGAGCTTGTCCCACGACGCGCCGGCCTTCTCGCCGACGCCGCCGGCCACTGCAGTCATCTTGCTCGTCACCGAGCTGATGCGCTCTTCGGCCAGCCCTTGCGTCTTCTTCTGCAGCGTTGCGCCCTGCTTCCTGAGCTGCTCGAAAGCCTTGCCGCCTTCGGCCTGCGCCTTCGAGAACGCGCCCATGCCGGCCAGCCAGATGTGCTCGGCCTGTTCCTTGACGGCGGCGGCGATCGGGTTGTCCAACAGGCCTGCGGGGTTGGAGGCCTTCTTCTGTGCCATCTTTTGCAGTTTCTTGACCATGTGCGTTTCCTTCGCGTGAGAGGTGATGAATTCAGTGCCTGAACTATAGGAGTGGCGAGCGCGCTTTCTTAGTGAGCCGTGTCTATGGCGCTGCTTCGGGAAAGCGCGCGTGTGGCGCTGTGGGTTTGGACTAAGAATCAGCGCACATTTGGCAGACCGAACCAGGAGAACAACGATGCAGTATTTCGTCACCGGCGCCACCGGCTTCATCGGCAAACGCCTCGTCAAGACGCTGCTCGCACGCAAGGGCGCGGTCGTCTATTTCCTCTTGCGCAAGGAAAGCGAACGCAAGGTAGCGGAGTTGCTCGAGTACTGGGGGGTGAGCAAGGCGCGCGCGATCGCGGTGTTCGGCGACCTCACCGCCAAGAAGCTCGGTGTCGCTGCCGACGACATCAAGGGCCTGAAGGGCGACATCGACGCGCTGTTCCACCTTGCCGCGGTGTACGACCTCAAGGCCGATGAAGAGACGCAGATCCAGGCCAACATCGAGGGCACGCGCAACGTCGTCGAGTTCGCCAAGGCCATCGATGCCAAGCATCTGCACCACGTGAGCAGCATCGCCGCCGCCGGCCTCTACGACGGTGTGTTCCGCGAAGACATGTTCGACGAGGCCGAGAACCTCGACCACCCGTACTTCAACACCAAGCACGAGAGCGAGAAGATCGTGCGCAAGGAGTCGAAGGTGCCGTGGACGGTGTACCGCCCGGCTTTCGTCGTCGGCGATTCGCAGACCGGCGAGATGGACAAGATCGACGGCCCGTACTACTTCTTCAAGCTGATCCAGCGCATGCGGCAGTTGCTGCCGCCGTGGTTCCCGTCGGTGGGTCTGGAAGGCGGGCGGCTGAACATCGTGCCGGTGGACTTTGTCGTTTCGTGCATCGACCACATCGCGCACGGCAAGGCCGATGTGAAGGGCAAGTGCTTCCACCTCGTCGATCCGATGGGCTACCGCATCGGCGACGTGCTCGACATCTTCAGCAAGGCCGCGCATGCGCCGAAGATGAACGTCTTCGTCAACGCCGCGCTGCTCGGCTTCATTCCGAAGAGCGTCAAGAAGGGCCTGATGGCGCTGGCGCCGGTACGCCGCATCCGCGGCGCGGTGATGAAGGATCTCGGCCTGCCCGAAGACATCCTCGAGTTCATCAACTGGCCGACGCGCTACGACCGGCGCGACCTCGATGCGGCGCTGAAGGGCAGCGGCATCGAATGCCCGAAGCTCGACGACTACGCTTGGCGCCTGTGGGACTACTGGGAGCGCCACCTCGACCCGGACCTGTTCATCGACCGCTCGCTCAGAGGCACGGTGGCCGGCAAGGTGGTGCTGGTGACCGGCGGCTCGTCGGGGATCGGCCTGGCGGCGGCGCACAAGTTTGCCGAAGCCGGCGCGGTGACCATCATCTGTGGCCGCGACCAGGACAAGCTCGACGAAGCCTGCAAGGAAGCCCAGGCCAAGGGCTACAGCTTTGTCGCCTACTCGGCCCACATCGCCGACATGGCCGACTGCGACCGCTTTACGGCGCTGCTCCACGCGAACCACGGCGGCGTCGACTTTCTCATCAACAACGCCGGCCGCTCGATCCGCCGCGCCATCGAGTCGAGCTACGACCGCTTTCACGACTACGAGCGCACGATGCAGCTCAACTACTTCGGCTGCCTGCGCGTGACGATGGGCGTGCTGCCGGGCATGGTCGCCAAGCGCAAGGGTCATGTCGTCAACATCAGCTCGATCGGCGTGCTGACGAATGCGCCACGCTTCTCGGCGTATGTCGCATCGAAAGCCGCGCTCGACGCATGGACGCGCTGTGCGAGCAGCGAGTTTGCCGATCAGGGCATCACCTTCACGACGATCAACATGCCGCTGGTGCGCACGCCGATGATCGCGCCGACCGCCATCTACAAGAACGTGCCGACGCTGGCGCCGGAAGAGGCCGCTGATCTTGTGGCGCAGGCCTGCATCAGCAAGCCGGTGCGCATCGCCACGCGGCTGGGCATCTTCGGCGAGGTGCTGCACGCGCTGGCGCCGCGCATTGCGCAGATCTCGATGAACACCACCTTCCGCATGTTCCCGGATTCATCGGCGGCGAAGGGCGACAAGAGTGCGAAGCCGCAACTCAGCGCCGAGGCGGTGGCGATGCAGCAACTGATGCGCGGCATCCATTTCTGACGGAAGCGAACGGCCTGTGGGCGCTTTGCGCGCGGGGCGTGCCGCTTTCGTTGCTCGCGTCGGAACGTGCGCCGGTGCGCCGTTCAACGTCCGCGGAGCGCAACGCAGGTTTGTCGCCTCTGAGCTATGGCGCTTTGGACCACACCGGCGTCAGGGCCGTGACTCGTGGCGGCCCGGCCAGCAGCGGCTCCACGTCTTTCAGGTACGCGGCGTAACTGCTCGTGTGCAGGAAGTCTTGCGACGCTTCGACGCTCGAATACTGTTGGAACGCACAAATCGAATCCGGGTCGTCGTTGTCAAAACAGTAGAAGTACGCCACATGACCGGGATTGGCTGCGATGGCTGGTGCCATGTGCTTCTGCCACACCTCTCGGACGTCGTCGCGTTTGCCGGGCTGCGTTTTGTGTTTGATGATCAGTGCCAGTGCGGTCATTGCGATTCCTTCCGTCTTACCGATAAAACAGCTCGACCTTACCCTCCGCTGAGGACTACGGTCCCTCATCTCCGAGCATCCTCATCGCATCCCGCCAGTGCGCCGCCATCACGCCGTCGATCCGCTGACTACCCGGCGCCGCGCTGATCAGCATCGGCTCGCCGCGCTTCGCTGCAGCGGCAATCCGCGCCCAGGTGTGCAGCCCTTTCAGCCACTCGCGCTGAAACGTCGCGCCCGACTTGAACTCCAGCGGCCACAGCGTGCCGGCGCGCTCGATCAGGAAGTCGATCTCATTGCCGACGTTGTCGCGCCAGAAATAGAGGCCGTGGTTCAAGCCAAGGTTGCGGCAGTGCTTCGCGTACTCACTGATGAGCAGATTCTCGAACAGCGCGCCGCGCATCGGGCTGGCGTTCATTGCGTCGGCATCGGCCAGGCCGAGCAGGTGCGCCGCCAGCCCCACGTCGTGAAAGTAGAGCTTGGGCGTTTTGACCACCCGCTTGCCGAAGTTGTTGTGGTGCGGCGGCAGTCGATAGACGATGTACGACGCTTCGAGCACGGCCAGCCAGTCGCGAGCCGTGGTTTGCGCCACCCCCAGATCGTGTGCCACGGCGTTGAGGTTGAGCAGTTGGCCGCAGCGCGCGGCCATCAGGCGCATGAAGCGCTGGAACTGCAGCAGATCGGCGACGCGGCTGATCTGGCGCACATCGCGCTCGACATAAGTGGCGAGGTAGCTGGCATGCCACTCGCTGGCGGGGATCGGGCGATCGTGCAGCGCCGGGTAGAAGCCGGTGGTCAGCAGCGCGTCCAGAGTGAACCCGGCAAAGTGCTGCGGCGCCTCGGCATAGGCCAACGGCAGCAATTCCACATACGCTGCGCGGCCGGCCAGGCTTTGGCTGACCTGCCCCGAGAGCAACAGGTTCTGTGATCCGGTGAGGATGAAGCGGCCCATGTCGCGGCTGGCGTCGGCTTCGGTCTGCAGGTACGACAGCAACTGCGGCACATGTTGAACTTCGTCGATGACGACACCGCCGCGCCAGCGTTCAATGAAGCCGCGCGGGTCGGCGCCGGCTTGGGCGCGGGTGTCGAGTTCTTCCAGAGACACATAGGCGTGGTCAGGAAAAGCGCTGCGCGCCAGAGTGGTCTTGCCCGATTGGCGCGGCCCGGTGAGCACGACCACCGGAAAGCCGCGCGCCAGTCGCAACAGGCGGGCCTGCGCCAAGCGGGCGAACGCCGGCGCCGGGAACGGTCTTGCAGCCACGGATTTGCTGTTTCAGCTTTTGAAGCTGAAATTGTAAACCGTCCGCAAGTCATCTCCAGCCGCCGATTCCGATCCGCTCAACGGTAGAACGGCTCGACCTTGCCCTTCAGCTTGATCAGCACCGGCTTGCCCTTGCGATCGACGGTTTTGCCTGCCGGCACCTTGACCCAGCCTTCGCTGATGCAGTACTCCTCGACGTCGAAGCGCTCCTTGTCGTTGAAGCGGATGCCGATGTCGTGTTCGCACACCGCCGCCACGTGATGCGGGCTGCCGGCATCGACCGAGAGGTGGTCGGGCAACGGCGGCGGCGCGGGTTTGCTCGTTTCGCTCATTTCAGGCTTCCGCCACCTGCAACACCAGCTTGCCGAAGTTCTCGCCCGAGAACAGCTTGTTCAGCGTCTCGGGAAACGCCTTGACGCCGCCGGGGGCGATGTCTTCACGGCTCTTCATGCGACCTTCTTTCAGGTAGCACGCCATCTCGGCGACGGCCACGGGGTAACGGTCGACGTAGTCGAAGACGACGATGCCTTCCATGCGCGCCCTGTTGACGAGCAGCGACAGATAGTTCTTCGGCCCCTGCACCGCGGTCGTGTTGTTGTACTGGCTGATCGCGCCGCAGATGATGATGCGTGCCTTGCGGTTGATGCGCGTCAGCACGGTGTCGAGGATCTCGCCGCCGACGTTGTCGAAGTAGATGTCGACGCCGTTTGCGCAATGCTCCTTCAAGCCGTCCTTGACGGTGCCGGCCTTGTAGTCGATGCAGGCGTCGAAGCCGAGTTCGCGCACCACCCACTCGCATTTCGCGGCGCCGCCGGCAATGCCGACGACGCGGCAGCCCTTGATCTTGGCCACCTGGCCCACCGTCTGCCCCACCGCACCGGACGCGCCGGAGACGACGACCGTCTCGCCCGCCTTCGGCTGGCCGACGTCCATCAGCCCGAAGTAGCCGGTCATGCCGGGCATGCCGAGCACGTTCAGCCACTGCGACAGCGTGCCGGCACGCGCATCGATCTTGAACATGCCGGAGCGCTTGACCTGATCGGCGGCGAACAGTGCGTACTCCTGAACGCCCGTGCCGACGCTGACGACATCGCCGGCCTTGAACGCTGCGTTCTTCGACGCGACGACCACGCCCACCGCACCGGCACGCATGACCTCGCCGATGCCCACCGGCGCGATGTAGCTCTTGCCCTCGTTCATCCAGCCGCGCATCGCCGGGTCGAGCGAGATCAGCAGCGTCTTGACGAGCACGCCGCCATCGGCGGGTTCAGCGACGGCCTCGCTGGTGTGCTGCCAATCGCTGGCCTTGGGCAGGCCCTCGGGGCGCGCGGCCAGGCGCACCTGCTGGTTGGCGAGGTCGGAAAGCGTGGTCGTCATGGGCGGCTCCGGTCAATGAAGCGCGCAGCGTACGCCATGCGCGAGCGGGCAGCGTCACACCGAGGCTGCCGTGCAGCGATGGACTTCGATCGTCGCGTGGCGCAGGCGCTTCACCGCCTTCAAGCGCTGGCTGTAGTGATTGCAGGGCTGCGGCCGGTCGGCCACGACGGACAGCGCCGCCGCATAGGCATCGGGCCCGACCTGCCAGACATGCAGGTCGGCGAGCTTGGCGTCGCCGTCGCCTTCGATCAGCGCGCGCACCTGCGCGGCCAGGCTCGGCGGCGCGCTGGCATCGACCAGCGCCTTGGCCGAACTGCGCAGCACACCGATCGCCCAGCGGCCGATGACCACCGCGCCGATCAGCGCCACGGCAGGGTCGAGCCAGGCCAGGCCCCACCACAGCCCACCGGCCAGCGCGACGATGGCGAGCACCGAGGTGAAGGCATCGGCCACCACGTGCAGGTAGGCGGCGGCAAAGTTCTGGTCCTGATGACGATGGTCGTGATGGTCCTGATGGTTGTGGTGATCGTTCCCATGACCTTGGTCGCGCGCATGCCCATGCCCGCCCGCCCGCGCCAGGATCCACGCGCAGACCAGGTTCACGGCCAGGCCGAGCGCGGCCACCACCATCGCTTCGCCATAAGCCACGCTGTGCGGCGTTGACAGCGCGCGGATGGCGTCGATGCCGATCCACACGCCCACGGCGAGCAGCAGCAAGCCGCTCGTGTAAGCCGCCAGCACCTCGATCTTCCAGCCGCCGAAGGTGAACTTCGTCGAGCCGTGCGCGCGCTTCGCGGCGACAGCGGCGAGCGCGGCGCCGCCGAGCGCCAGCGCATGCGTGCCCATGTGCCAGCCGTCGGCCGTCAGCGCCAGCGAGCCGCTCCAGTAGCCGGCAACGAGCTCGAGCGCCATCGTCGCCAGCGTGATCCAGGTCACCCACCACAGGGCTCGCGTGCGCGTCGCGGCATGGGCGTCGTCGCTGAAGTGATGCGAGTGCCTGAACGGCGACAGGTCGTGCTGGTGATCGAGGGGGTGATCGAGGGCGTGGTCGAGAGGGTGTTCGAGTTCGTGCTGAGCGGCCATCGGCGCAGTGTGCCGCCGCAGCGGCGTGCGTCAAGCCGCGGCGGGATCACGCAGCACTTGCAGGGTGATGCGCAAGGCGCTTTCGTAGACGGCGTCGAGCGGCATCGGTGCGGCAGCAGTCGCTGCTGCGGGCCAGGCGGCGCCGTCCGTCGTCTGCAGCGCCGCAGCGGCCACGAAGCGATCGGGGCCTCCATCGGCTGCCAGCGCCAAGCCGGCCCAGCGGCCCGCAGCGTCGAAGACCGGGCCGCCGCGCGGACCGGCAGGCGCCGCAAGGCCGAGCAGCCGATCGCCCGAGGCCGTGGTGCGGCCGAGGAAGCCCTGTCGCAACAACGGCCAGGCCGGCAGTGCGTCGGCGCCCGGCGCGTACTCCACCATCGTCGCCGGGCTGCCGGCAAACGGCTCGCGCACGGCGCTGCGAAGCTCGCCGGCCACCGGCAGTGCATCGCTCAATGCGAGCCGCGCGATGCCGAGCGACGCGTCGCGTGACGCCACCCGCGCTGCCGCCGTGGCACCCAGGCCGCTGCGCAGCCAGACCTCGCTCGCGCCGCCGATCGTGGTCAGCGGCGCGAGCGCGCTGCGACCGTCGGCGCAGAGCATCGCCGTGCCGACGCTCTGCGCACGCACCGGTTGCACGCCGTGCGCGTACGGCGCAATGCGCATCGGCCGCGCCAGCAGCGGGCCGGCCGCGCGCGGCCACGGGCCGGCGAGCTGCTCGCGTGCCTGCCGCAGCGCGGCGTCATCGGGCGCCAGGCGCAGCGCTTCATCGAGCCGCTGTGCTGCAAACGCGCCTTGTCCGCCGGCGTGCAGCAACCACGCATAGAGCGCCGCGCCGCCCGGGTAGTCGCGGTGCGCGAGCGCGGTGTGGGCGCCGAAGGCCAGCGC
>JANNJX010000618.1:0-1795 GCA_031396005.1 Burkholderiales bacterium | reverse complement strand
CGGCGGGCTTTCCCGCGCTCGAACAAGTTCGCGGCGTCAGAAACCCTGCTGGGTCGCCTCGGCGGTTGTCCGCAGAGCGCGCGGCCGCAACCGCAGAGCGTTCACTGCAACTCGATGCCCGCCTTCTTCACCAGCTTGGCGTACTTGTCCTTCTCGCTGCGGAAGTAGCTCTGCGCAAATTCGCTCGTGCTGATGTTGATCGTGTTGCCCTGCTTGGCCATCGCTTCGACCACGGCCGGGTCGGCGAACGCCGCCTTCAGCGCGTCGTGCACGCGCTTGGTGTCAGCCGCGCTCATGCCCTTGGGGCCGAGCACGCCGAACCAGGCTTCGACGACATAGCTGCTCAAGCCCTGCTCGACGAACGTCGGAATGTCCGGCGCCGCCGCCGTGCGCTGCGCGCCGCCCATGCCGATGGCGCGAAGCGCGCCGCTCTTGATGTGCTGCTGCACGGAAGGCAGCGCCAGCGTGCCGAAGTCGATCTGGCCGCCGATCAGGTCGGTGACGAACGGACCGACGCCCTTGTACGGAATGTGGCGCGCCGTGGCCCCCACCTCGCCGACGTACTGCTCGCCGGTCAGGTGCAGGATGGTGCCGTTGCCGCCCGAGCCGTAATTGAGCTCGCCCGGCTTGCTCTTCAGCAGCGCCGCAAATTCCTTGTGGTCCTTGGCCGGCACCTTCTGCGGATTGACGACGAGCACGATCGGCGTCGCGCCGATGACCGCGATCGGCGTGAAATCACCCGGCATGTCGAACGGCACCGTCTTGTAGACGCTGGGCAGGATGACGACGTTGTTCGACACCACCGACAACGTCATGCCGTCGGGCGCCGACTTCTGCAGCTGCTGCAGGCCGACGATGCCGCCGGCGCCGGGCTGGTTGTCGATGACGATCGCCGCGCCCAGCGCCTTGGCCAACGCCGGCTGCGCCGCGCGCGTGATCGCATCGACGCCCGAACCGGTGGCGTTGGGCAGCACGAACCTGACGGTCTTCTCGCCCACCTGCGCCAGCGCCGGTGCAGTGAACAAAGCGCTCAGTGCGGCCGCCATCAGGGTGCGGCGGGTGCTTGTCGTGAACATCATCGTCGTGTCTCCTGTTGGAATGAACGTGTTTATGCCACCGCTCGGGATTCGATCAGCGCGTCGATCTCGCCCGGCGTCATGCCGACGCCGGCGAGGACCTCGCGCGTGTGCTCGCCGCGCCGCGGCGGGTTCAGGCGCACGCCCGGGCGCTCGCCGTCGAGCGTGAACGGGAACAGCGTCGTCTTCACCGTGGCGCCGGCGCGCTCGCCGTCGGTGAGCTGGATGTCGGCCAGGCCACCGGTGGCGACGAGGTGCGGATCATCGATCAACTCTTCGGGCTTGCGTATCGGGGCGAACGGCAGGCCGGCGGCTTCCATGATCTTCGCCAGCTCGTCGGCGCTGAATGTTTTGAGGCGCTGCGACAGCTCGGCCAGCAGCGTCGGCCGCGCGCGCACGCGGTCGTTGTTCAACTTCAATGACGGGTCGGCTTTGAGATCGGACAAGCCGAGCGCATCGCAGAAGGCGAGCCACTGGCCGTCACTGACTGCCGCCAGAAAAATCTGCTCGCCGTTCTTGACCGTGAAGACGTCGTAGATCGCCCACGGGCTGATGCGCGCCGGCATCGGCGCCGCAGCCTGGCCGGTGATCGCGTACTGCAGCATGTGCTGGCCGACGAGAAAGATGTTGTTCTCGTAGAGCGCCGATTGCACCTCCATGCCGCGGCCGCTGATGCCGCGCTGGATCAGCGCGCCGAGGACCGCGATGGCGCCGAACAT
>JANNJX010000611.1:0-1718 GCA_031396005.1 Burkholderiales bacterium | reverse complement strand
CCGACGAAGTGTTCTTCTTCAAGCGCACGGTGCGCGAAGCGGCGATGCGCCACGACATGTTCGCCACCTTCATGGCCAAGCCGATCGCCGGCGAGCCGGCGAGCCGGGCAGCGCCATGCACATCCACCAGAGCGTGGTCAGCAAGGAGACCGGCAGGAACATCTTCAGCAACGAAGACGGCTCGCCCTCGAATGAGTTTTTCTGGTACATCGGCGGCCTGCAGAGGTATGTGCCGGCGGCGATGGCACTGTTCGCACCCTACGTCAACAGCTACCGCCGGCTGGTGCGCTCCAACGCCGCGCCGATCAACATCCAGTGGGGCACCGACAACCGCACCGTCGGCATCCGCTCGCCGGTGGCCACGGCGGCCGCACGGCGCATCGAAAACCGCGTTATCGGCGCCGATGCCAACCCCTACGCCGCGCTGGCTGCGACGCTGGCCTGCGGCTACCTCGGCATCAAGAACCGCATCGAGCCTTCGCCGGAGTGCAAGGGCGACGCCTACCTCGGCGACTTTCAGCTGCCGCGCAGCCTGGGCGAAGCGCTCGAACTGCTGCGCAACGAGAAAGAGCTGGCCGCCGTGCTCGGCGCTTCCTTCGTCACGGTTTACACCGAGGTCAAGGAGATCGAGTACGCCGAATTCATGAAGGTCATCTCGCCCTGGGAGCGGGAACACTTGTTGCTGCACGTTTGAAGGAAAGCACCATGAGCGCCGTTCTCGCACCACAAACCAGCAGCCGCAGCACGCAAGAGTGGCAGGCCGCCGACGCCAAACATTTCCTGCACCCGTTCACCGACTTCCAGGCGCTGGCCAAGAAAGGCTCGCGTGTCATCACGCGCGCCGACAACATCTACCTCTGGGACAGCGACGGCAACAAGATCCTCGATGCGATGAGCGGGTTGTGGTGCGTCAATGTCGGCTACGGCCAGCGGGCGTTGATCGACGCCGCGACGAAGCAGTTGGAGACCCTGCCCTTCTACAACGCCTTCTTCCAGACCGCGACGCCACCGGCGATCGAACTCGCCGAGCTGCTCGCCGAAGTGAGCCCGCCGCAGTTCCAGCATGTCTTCTTCTCCGGCTCCGGCTCCGAAGGCAACGACACCGTGGTGCGCATGGTGCGCCGCTATTGGGACGTGCTAGGCCAGCCGCAGCGCAGCGTCATCATCAGCCGCTGGAACGGCTACCACGGCAGCACGATGGCAGGCGCGTCGCTCGGCGGCATGAAGGGCATGCACGAACAAGGCGGGCTGCCTATTCCCGACATCGTGCACATCGACCAGCCGTACTGGTTCGAAAACGGCGAAGGCTTGTCGCGCGAGGACTTCGGCCTGGCTTGCGCGCGCCAGCTCGAAGCCAAGATCATCGAACTCGGCGCCGACAAGGTCGCGGCCTTCATCGGCGAGCCGATCCAGGGCGCCGGCGGCGTGATCATTCCGCCCGCCACCTATTGGCCCGAGATCCAGCGCATCTGCGACCAGTACGGCATCCTGCTGGCGAGCGACGAGGTCATCACCGGCTTCGGCCGCACCGGGCGCTGGTTCGGCTGCGAAACGATGGGCTTCAAACCCGATCTGATGACGTTCGCCAAGGGCGTGACCAGCGGCTACATCCCCCTGGGCGGCGTGATGGTCGGCGAGCGCGTGGCCAAGGTGCTGATCGAGCAAGGCGGCGAGTTCAACCACGGCTACACCTACTCGGGCCACCCGGTGGCCTGCGC
>JANNJX010000610.1:0-2385 GCA_031396005.1 Burkholderiales bacterium | reverse complement strand
GCCAGCCAACCAGAAAGCCGATCGAAAAGATCAGGCCATCGAACCCGCCGACCATCACCGCAGCCGAGATACCGAGGAACGAAGCCGCCGACATGTAGTCGCCGGCGATCGCCAGGCCATTCTGGAACCCGGTGATGCCACCGCCGCCGGTGTAGAAGTCGGCAGCGGACTTGGTCTTCGAGGCCGCCCATTTGGTGACGCCGAAGGTGAACAGCACGAACACGCCGAACATGCCGATCGCGGTCCAGTTGGTCGCCTGCTTTTCGGCCTGGCCGAGATCGGCGCCCGCCGCCCAAATCGAAGCGGACACACCGAACAGCGCGGCCAGCGTGAGCAGCTGGCGCGGGGAGAAGAGGAAGCCGCTCATTTCAGCACCGCCTTGCTGATTTGTTCCGCCAGAGCGTCGTATTCGCTGTTGGCGCGCCGGACGTAGATGATGGTGATGACGACCGTGAAGACGATGACGCCGAAGCCGATCGGCATGGCATACGTCATGACGCCTGCGCCCAGCCGGGTGGCGAGGAACGGCTTGTTGAAGGCCACCAGCAGGATGAAGCCGAAGTACACGACCATCATGGCCAGTGTCAGCCACCCGCCGAAAGCGGTGCGCTTGGCTTTCAGCTCCTGGTACTTCGGGTGCGCGGCGATTCTTGATGTCAGCGAAGTGTCCATCGTTGTCTCCTGTTGTTCGAGCAAGCGTAATGTGCGCCTGCTGCATTTTGTGTCAACGCGCTGACCCCGCACTGACGCGAAACCAACACCGGCTGACGCCGACCAGCGCACCCATAATCGCGCGTTGCTCTGTGTCGAAGGCCGCTTTCCATGCCGCGTCAAACCAAGATCGTCGCCACCCTCGGCCCCGCGTCGTCGTCGCCGGAAGTGCTCGAGCGATTGATCGCGGCCGGCGTCGACGTGGTGCGGCTGAACTTCTCGCACGGCACCGCGCAGGACCACATCGAGCGCGCCCAGCTCGTGCGTGCGGTGGCCGAGAAGGCCGGCCGATCGGTGGCCATCATGGCCGACCTGCAAGGCCCGAAAATCCGCGTCGGCAAGTTCGAAGGCGGAAAGACCGAATTGACACCGGGCCAGAAGTTCGTTCTCGACGGCGCGCGAACCGAACCCGGCAACAACGACGCGGTCGGCCTGGACTACAAGGAGCTGCCGCGTGACGTCAAGCCCGGCGACACGCTGTTGCTCAACGATGGTCTGCTGGTCTTGATCGTCGAGGACGTGCGCGGCGAGCAGGTCCACACCCGCGTCAAGATCGGCGGCGTGCTGTCGAACAACAAAGGCATCAACAAGCAGGGCGGCGGCCTCACGGCGCCGGCGCTGACCGGCAAGGACATGGAAGACATCAAGACCGCGATGAGCTTCCAGTGCGAGTACCTGGCGGTGAGTTTTCCGAAGAGCGCCACCGACATGGAGATGGCGCGCCAGCTCGCCAACGTGGCCGGCGAGCCCTGGCGCCACAAGCCGGGCCTGATCGCCAAGATCGAACGCAGCGAAGCCATCCCGGTGCTGGAGAGCATCGTGCGCGCCAGCGACGGCATCATGGTGGCGCGCGGCGACCTGGCCATCGAGGTTGGCAACGCCAGCGTGCCGGCGCTGCAAAAACGGATGATCAAGCTGGCCCGCTCGCTCGACAAACTGACCATCACCGCCACGCAGATGATGGAGTCGATGATGGTCAACCCGGTGCCCACGCGGGCCGAGGTCAGCGACGTGGCAAATGCCGTGCTCGACGGCACCGACGCGGTGATGCTGAGCGCCGAAACCGCGGCCGGCAAGTACCCGGTCGAAACGGTCGAAACGATGGCCCAGATCTGCGTCGAAGCCGAGCGCACCGAGGAAATCCGCCTCGACGCCGACTTCAGCAACAAGAACTTCGGCCGCATCGACCAGACGATCGCGATGGGCGCGCTCTTCACCGCCTACCACCTCGGCTGCAAGGCAATCCTGGCGCTCACCGAGAGCGGATCGACTGCCTTGTGGATGAGCCGCTACCGCATCCACACCCCCATCTTCGGCCTGACCACGCAACCGGTCACGCTGCGCCGCATGGCGCTGTACCGCAACGTGAGCCCGCTCTTGATGCCCAACTTCGGCGACCGCGACAAGGCCTTGGACGCCGCCGAGAAGCTGCTCGTCGAGCGCGGCGTGCTGATGCCCGGCGACACCTATGCCATCACCTGCGGCGAGCCGATGGGGTACCCGGGGGGGACGAACATGCTGATGGTGTGCCGGGTGGGGTATGGGGCTCGCCGCACGACACACGCACGCGGCCGCCTCGGCAAAGTTTCGCTTGCCGTTGAATATGGCGTTTTGTACAGTATCCGAATGCGCGAGCCCGCAACGTCCCAACTGAGCCTCTGGGCCGATGCAGCC
>JANNJX010000594.1:0-8350 GCA_031396005.1 Burkholderiales bacterium | reverse complement strand
GTGGGCGGCGGTGGTCGGGCTGATGCGGCCGAAGCGGTTGGCGCTCGGCGCCGCCAGACCCGGCACGCCGCGCGCGGCGCAGGCGGCGAGCAGCGCCTGCGCCAGCGGGTGCGCCGGGCAGCGCAGGCCGATCGTGTCCTGCCCGCCGGCGGCAACGGTTGCGATGCCGTCGCGGCGCGGCACGATCAGCGTCAGCGGGCCGGGCCAGAAGGCCGCTGCCAGGCGCTGCGCCAGCGGCGGCCAATCGCGTGCGAAGACCTGCGCATGCTCGGCATCGACGACGTGGACGATCAACGGATGCTCGCTCGGTCGGCCCTTGGCACTGAAGATTCTGGCCACGGCTGCATCGTCGTCCGCACGCGCGCCGAGGCCGTAGACGGTTTCGGTCGGGAAGGCGACGAGCGCGCGCGCTGCGAGCTTCTCGGCTGCCTGCGCGATCGCCTCGGTTTGATGGCCGTCGAGAAGCACTTCAGAACGTTGGCAGACCCAACGAGGAGGCTGCCTGCAAGGCGACCGCGCGCGCGCGCGCCGCATCGGCGGCGGTGATCGTCAGATGGCCCATCTTGCGTCCTCGGCGCGCACCGGCCTTGCCGTACAGGTGCAGGTGCGCGCCCGGCAGCGCCAGGATGTCGTTCCAAAGCGGCGTGCGCTCGGTGCCTTGCGCGTCGAACCAGAGATCGCCGAGTAGGTTCAACATGACCGCATGCGAATGTTGCCGCGGCGTCTGCAGCGGCAGGCCGGCCATGCAGCGCACCTGCAAGTCGAACTGCGAGACGTCGCAGGCATCGATGCTGTAGTGGCCCGAGTTGTGCGGCCGCGGCGCCATTTCGTTGGCAACGAGCGATCCGTCCTGCAGGACGAAGAACTCGACGCAGAGCACGCCGAGGTAGCTCATCTCGTGAGCCAGACGCTGTGCGGACTCGAGCGCTCGCTGCTGCGTTTGGGCGGCGATGTCCGGCGCCGGCACCTGCGTCACGGCGAGGATGCCGTCGCGGTGCAAATTCTGCTGCACCGGCAACTGCACCACGGTGCCATCGGCGCCGCGGGCAACGATCACGGAGAGCTCGTGCTGCAGCGGCAGCAGTTTCTCGAGCACGCAGGGCACTTGCTTCAACTGGCGCCACGCGTCGGCGAGCGCCGCGCGGTCGCTGACCCGCACCTGGCCCTTGCCGTCGTAACCCAGGCGCGAGGTCTTCAGGATGCCAGGCAGCAGCGCGGGGCCGACTTGTGCGAGATCGGCTTCGCTCTCGATCACCGCGAACGGCGCACACGCAACGCCGCTGCTGACGAAGTGCCGCTTCTCGGCCGCACGATCCTGGCAGATCGCCACGCTCTCGGCCGACGGCGAGACCGGCCGGTGCGCGCCGAGCGTGTACAGCGCCGGCGCCGGCACGTTTTCGAACTCGGTGGTGATGGCGGCGCAGCGCTGCATCAGTTGCGCCAGGCCTTGCTCGTCGAGGTACCCAGCGTCGATGTGATAGTGCGCGACGAGTCCCGCCGGGCTGGTCTTGTCCGGGTCGAGCACCGCGGTGAAGTAGCCCAACGACTGCGCGGCCTGCACGAACATGCGGCCCAACTGGCCGCCGCCCATCACGCCGAGCGTGACCGGGCGGCCGTCGGGGCCGGTGGCACCGGGAAGGAGTGGCTTCACTTGAGTTGCGCCGACATCGCGCGTGCGTCGTCGGTTTGTTTGGCGCGATAGGCGTCGAGCTTGTCGGCCAAGGCCTTGTCGTTGACGGCGAGCATCGCCACCGCGAACAGCGCCGCGTTGGCCGCACCGCCGTCGCCGATCGCAAACGTCGCCACCGGAACGCCCTTGGGCATCTGCACGATCGAGTGCAGCGAATCGACACCGAACAAGTGTTTGCCCGGCACCGGCACGCCGAGCACCGGCACCGCGGTCTTTGCGGCCAACATGCCCGGCAGGTGCGCCGCGCCGCCGGCGCCGGCGATGATCGCCACCAGACCGCGCTCGCGCGCCGACGCCGCATACGCAAACATCTCATCGGGCATGCGGTGCGCCGAGACCACCTTGCACTCATGCGCCACGCCGAACTCGGCGAGAATGGCAGCCGCGTGTTGCAGGGTGGGCCAGTCGCTGGCCGAGCCCATCAACACACCCACTTTCGGTTGCGCCTCATTCATGACTTGAATTGTAGGTGGCGACCCCTCAAATTCGATTGAACATGCTCGACGTCACGATCCAGAACTTCGAAGCCGAACTCATCAACGGCTCGATGCAGCAACCGATCCTGCTCGACATCTGGGCGCCTTGGTGCGGCCCGTGCAAGGCACTCGGCCCGCTGCTCGAAAAGCTCGAGGTGGCCTATGCCGGCCGCTTCAAGCTCGCCAAGTTGAACAGCGACGAGCAGCCCGAGATCGCCAGCCAGTTGAGCCAGGCCTTCGGTGTGCGCTCGATTCCGTTCTGCGTGCTCTTCGATCAGGGTCAGCCGGTGGACGGGTTCGTCGGCGCGTTGCCGGAGTCGCAGATCCGCGCCTTTCTCGACAAACATGTGCCGACGGCCGATGAATTGGAAGCCGAGGCCGAGACCGAAGAAGCCGAAGCGCTGATTGCCGACGGCGACCCGGAGACCGCGCTGGCCAAATTGCAGCAGGCGGTGGCGATCGATCCCGCCAACGACGACGCCCGCTATGACTACGTCAAGCTGCTGCTCGAGCGTGGCGCGCTGGCGCTGGCTGAGGCCGCGTTCGAGCCGGTGGCCAAGAAGACTGCGCTCGATGCGCGCCTGAACGCTCTCGCGCATTGGATCGCCGCGCAGCGCAAGGCGGGATCGGCGCGCAACGTGGACGCTTTGAATGCCGCCATCGCCGCCAACAAGCGCGACTTCGACGCCCGCTTCGAACTCGCGCAGACGCATTTCGCCGCCGGCCGCTTCACCGCGGCGATGGACGAATTGCTCGAGATCGTGATGCGCGACAAGGCGTGGAGCAGCGACCTGGCGCGCAAGACCTACGTCGCCATTCTCGCCGTGATGGCCAAGCCGGCACCGAAGCCCGCTGCAGGTGAAGCCAAGGGCGCGCTCGAAGTGACGGGAAAGTCAGCGGCCGTCAGCGCCGACCCGGTGCTCGACCAGTACCGGCGCAAGTTGAGCATGGCGCTGTTCTGATACGGCTTTTCGTTTGATCCCATAGCAACCAGTTCGGGCTGAGCTCGTCAAAGCCCCCGCTACAGTTTCGTTTCAACGAGTCAGCCAGTAGCCTGCCAATCCTGCCGTCGCAACAAACGTGAAAAGTGCCGCCAGGGCAACGCCAAGGCGCGAAGCAGGGGGGCTGGTCGAGGCTCGCGGAGAGCCGCCCTTGCCAGAGGCGCTGGAAGGGGTGGGATTGAGTCGTCTGAGGACTGGCTCGGCCTGAGGTGAATCCAGTTCGGCGGGAAGGGTCACGGCGGCGTCGGCCTCCTGCTGCATGAGGCTGATCGCCTCGTCGAGTGACTTCGCAGATAAGCGGTAAGGATCGAACCGCGACATGCCCCATCCTGCCAAGCGCTGCTTCAGCGCGCCCTCACCGGGCACGTACTTCATCGACCACGCGCCGAAAGAACGCTGCGTGATCACCTGCCGACCAAGCACCGTGACGTCCCGATGACGCTGATCCAACGCGATCTTGCGGTACAACTCGTCTACGGCGTCGGCATCGCCTTCCAAGCATTGCAGGAAGCAGCCGTGGCCGAAGAGCAGCCCGCCGACGATCTGCTGGCTTGCGTTGTTCTTCCTCGACTTGCCGAGGATGCGCGCCACTCCCGGGTCTAGCCCTTGGTACTGCACACCCGGCGCGGAGGTCGAACGGCTCGCATAGACAAGGCGAATCAGATACTTCAAAGATCGCTCCTGCGAAGGTAGCGGCGCCACCGGCACGAGATTGGAGCATTCGCCCCTGGGCAATGTCTACGGGCCGATGTTCAGCTTCGCGTGCGGAGATCACGCCACCCAACTCCATTCTTCAAGCGACTTGGGTCATGGACTGAAGTCGGCGCCTCTAGGTCACGCGGCCCTACGTGCGCAGCACTGCGCACGAATCGACGGCTCAGTGACAAATTGCTCTTTTAACCGTCGTCGGGCGGTTCCCGCGAAGTCGGGTCGCCGATAACCTACTCTGCGCGCGCTGCACGTCTCGCGTAATCCCGCCCACCGTGCTCGGTTCAATCATTGGAATACCAGTACACAAATGATCCCGATCCTCGAAGGGCGGTCGTCGGAGTTCAACACGCTCGACACCCCCCCGGCCTGTAGTGAATGCGCCAGCAGCGATCGTCTCGGCTTTCGGTTCAGCTACGCATACCAGCCCATCGTCGATCTGCACTCGCGCAGCATCTATGCGCACGAGGCGCTGGTGCGTGGCGCGGCGGGCGAGTCGGCGCACAGCGTGCTGTCGCAAGTGACGGAAGCCAACCGCTACCGTTTCGACCAGGCCTGCCGCACCAAGGCCATCAAGACGGCCGCCTTGCTCGGCATGCAGGCCAAGCTGTCGATCAACTTCATGCCCAACGCCATCTATCGGCCGGAGCTGTGCATACGCGCCACGCTGCAAGCCGCTCGCGCGCACTCCTTCCCGGTTGAACGGATCATCTTCGAGACGGTCGAGGGCGAGCGTATCGACGACGGCAAATGGCTCGCGGAGATCATGCGCGAGTACCAGCGCATCGGCTTCCTCACCGCCATCGACGACTTCGGCGCGGGCTTTGCGGGTCTGAACCTGCTCGCGGATTTCCAGCCCGACATCGTCAAGCTCGACATGGGCCTCGTGCGGCAGATCGACCAGCGTCCGGCGCGGCAATCGATCGTGCGTGGGGTGGCTCGCATCTGCGAGGAGCTCGGCGTCGCCATCATTGCCGAGGGCGTGGAGACGCTCGACGAATGCCTCTGCCTTGAACAGATGGGGCTGCGCCTGATGCAGGGCTATCTGTTCTGCCGACCGATGTTCGAAGCGTGCGCCCTCGGCGAAAACCTTGTTTGGCCAGCCGCACGAAACGCGCCACAACAACCCGGAGAACGAGGACGATAAGTTGCACCTTCGCGGACGCTGACATCGCCGGCACGCTCGCCGCGCTGCGGGCCGCTGGCTGCGCCCGCGCTTGCCGCCCGAGCGCTGGCCGCCCTGGGGCGTCGTCGATCTCCACGCGCCCGGCAAGCTCGCGCCGATCGTCGCGCAGGCGCATCGCCTCCATGCTGGTGCGCGCCACGCCACCACAGGCCCGGCAAGCAAACCCGATGGGCCTAAGCGCGCTCTCGAGCGCCACGCGACCCTGCGCTTCAGTTGCGGTTTGTCTCTAATCAGCAAGCAGCATGAGACCGGGTTTGTGTCGATGAGCCAGCTCGGGCCGAGGTATCGAAGCCCTCGCACTGCCCTTCGATACCTCAGGGCCAACGGTTGTTCGGGCTACAACAGCTTCGGGTCAAGGCCGGCGAGAACCTCGTCCAGCAGTGCCACCGTGCGTTGCTGCTGAGCACAGTGTTGCGCATGCAGGTGCAGCGACTCTGCGCGGTGCTTGGCAGCCACGCCGGCCTCGCCCAACGCGTCGCGCACCTGCGCCAATCGCGCCAGCGCCATCGCGCGGTCATCGGTGTCGATCGGCTCGGCCAGCGCCTGTTCGGCAGCGGCGCTCAGCGTGCGCGCCTGGTCGGCGTGCCCCTCGTGCCACTCGCACCAGGCACGGTCGGCGAGCAGGCAGGCAGCGATGCGCTTCAAGCCCTCGTTCAGCGCGGTGTCGAAGTTGGCCGCGAACAAGTCGAGTGCCTCGGCCCAGCGGCCCTGCGCCGTCAGCACTTGCGCGCGCAGCATCGGCACCAGCGAGCCGAGCGAGGCCGTGCCGATGCCGGCGTCGTAGTGGCCGATCGATTCGGCGCCGACGAGGGCCTGCGTCACGGCCTGCATGTCGCCCGCGGCGGCGCCGCGCTCGTCGAACTGCAACGCCATGCGCGCCTGCGCGGCACGCATCCAGGCCTGGTTGTGCATCAGCGCCGACAGGTGGGCCTCGTCGCCGTCGGCAATGGCATGGCGGCGCGAGGCGTCGTACCAGGGCTGCGCGCGCGCGCCCTGGCCGCCGAAGTGATACGCAAAGCCGGCCACGAGCGTGGCCCGCGCGCGTGCGCCGCGGTGCTCGGGCGCGGCCGTGTCGAGGGACTCGCGGACGAGGGTCACCATGCGTGCCGCGTCCTCGTCGCCGAAGGCCAGGTTGGCCAGCCACGCCGCCGTGGTGGCGCGCAAACGCGCGCCCGCGGCGCCGCTGTCGTGGGCCAGCTTGTAGGCCAGTTCGACCTGCTCGTGACCGCCAACGCCGATGACGCTGTAGTAGCCGTGCAGGCCTTCGGCCAGCGCGACCCAGCCGCGCACGACGTTGCTGCGCGGCTGCCAGGCCAGTTGCGAGTTCAGCTCGTCGATCACGCCCTGCGCCCGTTCGAGCTGGCCCTGGCGCGCCAGCAGCGCGGCGCGCTCGGCGCGCAGGCATTGCCCTTCGATCGGATTGGCAGCGGACTTGATCGCTGCTTCGAGCGTCACCAGCAGTCGCGACTGTGGACCGGACTTGGCCTTCATGCGCCCAGGCGCATCAGCGCCTCACGGTACTTGGCCGCCGTCTTGTCGATCACCTCGGCCGGCAGTGCCGGCGCCGGCGCACGCTTGTTCCACGGCTGACCGTTCACGCGCGCTGCTTCGAGCCAATCACGCACGAACTGCTTGTCGTAGCTCGGCGGGTTGTCGCCTTCACGGTAAGTCTCGAGCGGCCAGTAGCGTGAGGAGTCCGGCGTCAGCACCTCGTCCATCAACGTCAGCGTGCCGTCGGCGTCGAGGCCGAACTCGAACTTGGTGTCGGCGATGACGATGCGTTTTGTCAACGCGTGGGCTGCGGCCTCGCTGTAGAGGCGCATCGAGATGTCGCGCACGCGCGTGGCGAGTTCCAGGCCGATCACCTGCGCCGCTTGCTCGAACGAAATGTTCTCGTCGTGGTCACCGGCCTCGGCCTTGGTGGCCGGCGTGAAGATCGGCTGCGGCAGCTTGGCTGCATTTTTCAACCCCGGCGGCAAGGCGACGCCGCAGACCGATTGCGTCTCCTGGTACTCCTTCCAGCCGCTGCCGGCGAGGTAGCCACGCACCACGGCTTCGATCGGCAACGGCTTCAAGCGCTTGACCAGCATCGACCGGCCGCGCACCTGCGCACGCTCGTCGGCGGCGACGACGCTTTCCGGGTCGTCGCCCGTGAGGTGATTCGGCACGATGTGACCCAGCCGCGCAAACCAGAACAGCGCCATGCGCGTCAGCAGCTCGCCCTTGCCGGGGATCGCCTCGCCCATGATGACGTCGAACGCCGACAGCCGGTCGCTGGCCACCATCAGCAGCCGGTCGTCACCGACGGCGTAGTTGTCGCGGACCTTGCCGCGGGCCAACAGTGGCAGCGAGTGCAGCGTCGACTGCAGCAACGCCATCAGACGACCGTCTGCGCCAGTTCGCCCTTCGCATAACGCTGCGCCACTTGCGACAGTGCCTGCGGCTTGATCTTGCCGGCCTGGCCTTCGCAGCCGAACTCGATGTAGCGCTGCTTGCAGATCGCCTTGGCGGCTTCGCGCGCCGGCTTCAGCCACTCGCGGGCGTCGAACTTCTCCGGGTTCTCGGCGAGGAATTTGCGGCAGGCCGCGGTCATCGCCAAACGGACATCGGTGTCGATATTGATCTTGCGCACGCCGAACTTGATGGCCTCTTGAATCTCCGACACCGGCACGCCGTAGGTCTCTTTCATGTTGCCGCCGTACTTGCGGATCTGCTCGAGCAGATCCTGCGGCACCGACGACGAGCCGTGCATCACCAGGTGCGTGTTCGGCAGCCGGCGGTGGATCTCCTTGATGCGGTCGATCGCCAGGATGTCGCCCGTCGGCTTGCGGGTGAACTTGTAGGCGCCGTGGCTGGTGCCGATGGCAATCGCCAGCGCATCGAGTTGCGTGCGCTTGACGAAGTCCGCCGCCTGCTCCGGGTCGGTCAGCAACTGCTCGCGCGTCATCGTGCTGTCGGTGCCGTGGCCGTCTTCCTTGTCGCCCTTCATCGTCTCCAGCGAACCGAGGCAGCCGAGTTCGCCTTCGACGGTGACGCCGGTCGCGTGCGCCATGTCCACCACCTTGCGCGTGACATCGACGTTGTAGTCGTAGCTGGCGATGGTCTTGCCGTCAGCTTCCAGGCTGCCGTCCATCATCACCGACGAGAAGCCGAGGTCGATCGCGCCTTTGCAGACGTCGGGGCTCTGGCCATGGTCCTGGTGCATCACCAGCGGCACGGTCGGGTACTGCTCGATGGCGGCCAGGATCAAATGCTTGATGAAGGCCTCGCCGGCGTACTTGCGCGCCCC
>JANNJX010000583.1:0-2204 GCA_031396005.1 Burkholderiales bacterium | reverse complement strand
TCGACCAGCAGCACGTTGCGGCCGCGAAACTCCTGCGGCATCGCGTTCAACTTCTGCCGCACGCCTTTGCGCCGCACCGCCTGCCCCGGCATGATGAAGGTGCGGCCGACGTAGCGGTTCTTGACGAAGCCTTCGCGGTACGGCTTGCCGAGCTTCTGCGCGAGCTGCATCGCGCTCGGCCGGCTCGATTCGGGAATCGGGATGACAACGTCGATCGCGGAGGGCGGCATCGTCGAGATCACGCGCTGCGCCAGCGTTTCGCCCATGTTCAGGCGCGCCTGGTAGACCGAGATGCCGTCCATCACCGAATCGGGCCGGGCGAGATAGACGTACTCGAACATGCACGGGTGCAGGCTCGGCGCGGCAGCGCACTGGCGCGCATGCAGACGGCCTTCGAGGTCGATGAACAGCGCCTCGCCGGGCGCCACGTCGCGCACGAGCTCGTGGCCCGTGCCTTCGAGCGCAACGCTCTCGCTGGCCACCATCACCGCGCCGTCGCGCGACGTTCCATAGACCAACGGCCGGATGCCGTACGGATCGCGAAACGCCAGCAGGCCATGGCCGGCGATCAGGGCGACAACCGCGTACGAGCCCTTCAATCGCCGATGCACCGCGGCCACCGCCTTGAAGACCTCGTCGGGTGTCAGCGGCAGATCGCGCGCCGCCAGTTCGAGCTCGTGGGCGAGGATGTTGATCAGCACCTCGGTGTCGCTGCCGGTGTTGATGTGGCGGCGGTCGATCTCGAACAGCTCGGCCTTCAGCGTGTGTGCATTGGTCAGGTTGCCGTTGTGCACGAGCACGACGCCGAACGGCGCGTTGACGTAGAACGGCTGCGCCTCTTCTTCGTTGTAGGCGTTGCCCGCGGTCGGATAGCGCACCTGGCCGAGGCCGACGTTGCCCGGCAGCGCGCGCATGTTGCGCGTGCGAAAGACATCGCGCACCATGCCGCGCGCCTTGTGCATGAAGCACTTGGTGCCCTGCATCGTGACGATGCCCGCGGCATCCTGGCCGCGGTGCTGCAACAGCAGCAGCGCGTCGTAGATGAGCTGGTTGACGGGCTGCTTGGAGATGACGCCGACGATGCCGCACATGGCTGTTGGTCCTATGTCGAAGCCGAGGGCAGTTGACGCGCGACGACGTCGGGCAGCATCGGCTTGAGTCCTTGCAATGCCGTGGCCAGCCACGCCGCACCGCGAGACTGTTGCCACGCTGTCGTGCGGTGCGCCGGCGACAGCATGACGACGGTGGCCAGGGCGAGCAACAGCACTGCACCACGCGCCAGACCGAAGACGCCGCCGAGCACACGGTCCACCGGTTGCAGCGGCGTCGCATGGATCAGCAGACGCACCAGCCGCGACGCCAGCGCCCAGACGATCAGCGCCAGAACAAACGTTGCAAAGAAGGCGACGCCGTGGTTGATGGCGCTGCCCGGCACGCCGATCGGCGCGTGAGGCGCAACCGCCGGCGCCAGCGCCTGCGCAGCAACGAAGGCCACGACCCAGCCGATGAGCGACAGCACTTCGAAGACGAGGCCGCGCCACAGACCGACGACGACCGAGACGGCGAGCACCGCGAGCAAGGCCCAATCGACCCAACCGAAGGCGGGCAGGCTGCTGCTCACAGCGTCAGCACCGAACCGCCGAGACCGGCCGCCTTGGCTTGCGCCGCCGCCTTCTCCGCTTCTTCACGCGAGGCGAAGGGCCCGACGCGAACACGCGTGCGCCGGCCATCGGCCGTGTCGACGGTCTGCGTGAAGGTGACGAGGCCCGCCTTCTCGGCCTTGCTGCGCACATCGCGCACGGCAGAGTTCTCGGCAAACGCGCCGATCTGCACGACGAAACGGCCGGCGGTCGGCGCCCCAGCCTTCGGCGCTTCGACGGCGGGCTTGGGCGGCGGCGCAACCGCAACCGCCGGCTTCGCCGGCGCAGCAGGCTCGCTGGCCTTGACAACCGGCTTCGGCACGGGCGCCTCTGCCGGGCTCACGGGCGTCGCGGCGACAGGCGCCGGCAGCGCGCTCGGCGGAGTCGACGCGGCCACCACCGCTGGCGCAGACGCTGCGGGCCTGACCACAGGCTTGGGCGCCGGCAAAGCCAACGGCGGCACGCCATCGCGTGGCGGAATGACGATCGGGATGTCGACCGCGATCGGCCGCGGCTGCGTTTCGAACAGCAGCGGAAACGCGATCACGCCGATGCCGAGCAGGA
>JANNJX010000473.1:0-12960 GCA_031396005.1 Burkholderiales bacterium | reverse complement strand
AGCCGCACTTCCTGTTCAACACGCTGGCCAACGTTCAGGCGCTGGTGGAGAGCGGCTCGCCACGCGCCGCGCCGGTGCTGCAAAGCCTGATCGCGTACCTGCGTGCCGCCGTGCCGCAACTGCACGACGGTGCGCCGACGTTGAAGCGCGAAGAAGCGCTGGTGCAGGCCTACCTCGAGCTGATGCAGATGCGCATGCCCGACCGCTTGCAGTACACGCTGTCGATCGAGCCGCTACTGCACGCGCTGCGGCTGCCGCCGCTGACGCTGCTGACGTTGGTCGAGAACGCCGTGCGTCACGGCATCGACCCGAGCGAGAACGGCGGTCGCGTCGACGTCGGCGCCGAGCGCAACTCGTCGGGCGTGCGGCTGTGGGTGCGCGACAGCGGCCGTGGCCTCGACGAGTCGCACACACCGGGCACCGGCCTGGCGAACTTGCGCGAGCGCCTGAAGGCGGCGTATGGTGAGGGCGCGTCGCTGACGCTGTCCGCCGTGCAACCACAGGGCGTGCTGGCCGAAGTCACTCTGCCCAATGACCACCCCTGGCTCGCTGCGCTCGCACTCCCCCGAGGGGAGGCTCAGGCCGACGCTTGGGAGCGGCCCGGCGCTGGCCTGAGCGATGCCTGACCTCACCGCACTGATCGCCGACGACGAACCGTTGCTGCGTGAGCGCCTGGTGGCGCTGCTGGCGCGCACGTGGCCTGAGTTGCGCATCGCCGCGCAGGCGCGCAACGGGCGCGAGGCGGTGGAGCTGTTCGAGACGCATGCGCCGCAGGTGGTGTTTCTCGATGTGCACATGCCGGGCCTGTCGGGCATCGACGCCGCGCGCTCGATGGTCGGGCGCACGCAGATCGTCTTCGTCACCGCGTACGAGCAGTACGCGGTGAAGGCCTTCGAGCAAGGCGCGATCGACTACCTGGTCAAGCCGTTCGACGAGGCGCGCCTGGCGCAATCGGTGGCGCGGTTGCAGCAGCGCCTGGCGCCCACGGCCGTTGCCGACGCCTCGCCGGTGCAGGCGCTGCTCGAGCGCCTGTCGGCCGAACTGCGCAGCCGCGCGCCGGCAGCGCAGCATTTGCAATGGATCAAGGCTTCGGTCGGCAGCACGGTGCGCCTGATCCCGGTCGAGCAGGTGCACTTCCTGCGATCCGACGAGAAATACACGCTCGTGGTCTGGGACGGCGGCGAAGCGCTGATCCGCAAGACCATCCGCGAACTCGCCGACGAGCTCGACCCCGAGCGCTACGCGCAGATCCACCGCTCGGTGATCGTCAACCTGGCGCGCGTGACGCATGTGACGCGTGGCCTGAACGAGACCGCCGACGTGCATCTCGAAGGCCGCAACGAGACCTTGCCGGTGAGCCGCAGCTTTCTGCACCTGTTTCGGCAGATGTGATCGCCCAAAAAACGGGCCGCTTGCGCGGCCCGTGAGGAGCAAGGTTCTGCTGATTGGATTGTGCCCACAGAACCCGAAAGGGTCGGTCATCGATCGCGCTGCATCGCAAGCGAAACGTCACAGCGCCATCAAACTCTAGGCGGCGAACGGTCGGCGAGACAGCGCCGTGCGACGAATTGCGGATAACACGGCATGAGCTGCAACTACAGCGGCTTTGCGGCCTGCTGCGCGGCTTGTGCCAGCAGGCTGTCGGCCGTGTGCCCGCGCTGCGCCAGCGTGTCGATGCCGGCGAGCATCGAGCTGGTGATCAGCGCCGCCAGTGCGAGAGAGAGCAGGCGCGGTGCGATGCGGTTGGTGTTCATGGTGTGCTTCGCTTCTTCGTTCAGCTTGTCGATGGCTGAACTCTAGGCAAGCACAGAGCGCCTTCACAGCGTGCTGCGACGAAGCACGCCGAGCGTGTGATGAAGCGCAGATGCCGCGGATGAGCGGCTTCATACGGATTGGCTGTCGATCGCATCAGTTCGATGACGTTGCGTGATGGTGTGCGCGGGCATCGAGCGAGCGCCTTGCCGCGCGCCGCAGGCGCGCTTAGGCACACAAGCCGGGCTCGATGCCCGGCTTGTGTGCTTCTCTACCAAAGAACAACCGGTCCCTTGCGCAAAGCCGCGGGCGGGGGCGCCGCAGCTCGCCTGTGCGGCGGCGAGGAGCGGAAGGATTCGGTCGGCGCGCGTACCCGCGCGCTTCGCGAACTGACTCACTGCGTCTGTCCGAGCGCAGCGAGTTACGCATTGCGACCGAATCCCGAGCGCCGCAGCGCAGTCGGCTTGCCTTTGGCGCCGACCGCCGCAGTGGCGTGCCGCCGCGCAGCCGCCCGCGGCTTTGCGCCCGTCACATCACGGGCGGAGTGGCAACGCGTTTCCCACGCAGTCGACCGCGAATCGGTATCAGATCGCCTGCGTGCGCAGCGCGAGCCAGGCCAGCGCATCGCCCGACACGCGCGGCGCCAGGCGCTCGCGCACCGTCGCGTGGTAGGCGTTCAGCCACGCGATCTCGTCGGCGCGCATCAGCGCGCGGTCGATGCAGCGAGTGTCGATCGGGCACAGCGTCAGCGTTTCGAAATCGAGGAACTCGCCGAACTCGTTCTTGGGCCCAGCGATGTTGAGGACAAGGTTTTCGATGCGCACGCCCCATTGACCGTCGCGGTACAGCCCCGGCTCGACCGAGGTGATCATGCCGGGCTCCATCGCCATGTGGGCGTCGGGCACGGCCTTGCTGATGCTCTGCGGGCCTTCGTGCACATTGAGGAAATAGCCGACGCCGTGGCCGGTGCCGTGGCCGAACTCCATCGCCTCGGCCCAGATCGGCGCACGCGCCAGCGCGTCGAGCATGGGCGAGAGCGTGCCGCGCGGGAAGCGCGCGCGGCTCAGGCCGATCGTGCCTTTCAAGACCAGCGTGTAGTCGCGCTTCATCGCTGTTGTCGGTCGGCCTATGGGCCATACCCGCGTGATGTCGGTGGTGCCGCCGAGGTACTGCCCGCCGGAGTCGATCAGCAACAGGCCGTCGCCTTCGATCTCGGCGTGCGAATCCTTGGTCGCGCGGTAATGCGGCATCGCGCCGTTGGCGTTGAAGCCGGCGATGACGGGGAACGACAGGCCGACGAAGTTCGGGCGCTTGGCACGCTCGGCGGAGAGTTTCTCGTCGATCGTGATCTCGGTGAAACGCTCGCCGCGCGCCAGGGCGGCGTCGAACCAGGCATAGAAGTGGCACATCGCGACGCCGTCTTCGATCATCGCCTCGCGGATGTGCGCCGCCTCGTCGGCCGTCTTGCGGCTCTTGGCCAGCGTGCTCGGGTTGATCGCCTCGACCACCTTGACCGCGGCCGGCACCTGCTCGCGGAAGGCCAGCGTGATGCGCTTCGAATCGACCAGCAGCGTCGCGCCGGCGGGCAATGCGGCGAGCGACGTCGCGGCGTCGGCGTAGTCGGCGAGCGTGATGCCGTCGGCCGCCAGTTCGGCAGCCAGCGCCGGGTCGATCTTGCCGGCGCTGATGAACAACGTGGTGTTGCTCGAGTCGATCAGCAGGTGCGCCAGGAACACCGGGTTGTAATCGACGTCGGCGCCGCGCAGGTTGGTGATCCACGCCACGTCATCGACGGTGGAGACGAAGTGATGCGTCGCGCCGTGCCGCGCCATGCTCTCGCGCAACGCGGCGAGCTTGGCGCTGCGCAGCGTCGTCGCGTGCGGCGCCCGGTGCGCATAGACGCGCGCGTGCGGCAATGCGGGGCGGTCCTCCCAGGCACTGGCCAGCAGGTCGCCGCGGGTGCGCAACGCGACGCCGGCGCCCTCGAGCGCCGCCTTCAGTTGCTGCGCCACCGCCAGGCCGATCACCTGGCCGTCAACGGCGAGCGTGCCACCTTCGGCAACGTTGGCGACGATCCAGTCGAGGTGGTGCGTGGCCGCGCCGGTGGGGATCCTGACCAACTCGACGCCGCTGCCGCGTAGCTCCTTCTCGGCTTGCGCCCAATAGCGGCTGTCGGCGAACAGCGCGGCGCGCTCGGTCGTGACGACGAGCGTGCCCATCGAACCGGTGAAGCCCGACAGCCAGACGCGGCCCTGCCATCGCTCGGGCAGATACTCCGACAGGTGTGGGTCCGACGACGGCACGAGCAGGGCGGCCAGACCCTCGGCACGCAGCGCATCGCGCACGCCTTCGAGTCGGACGGGAATCGGTGAGGTGCGAGTGTCCATGGCTGCTCCTGCGCAAGAGCGCCGATTGTAGGCAGCGGCTACTTCGCGGCGGCGGTCTTCACCTGCCACGCGCCGCTGACCGTGATGCCCTCGGCGCGCGGCGCGGTCCACGTCAGGCACCAGTCGTTGCTGCGTTCGACTTTGTGTTGCCGCTGCTCGCGCCTTACGGCCTTGCGTTGCACCGGCATGTTGACTTTCGCCCCGACATGGTCATGCAGGTTGAAAGCTGCCGCGGCGCTGCTCTCGAAACGCCAGGCCAGCGTGTCGCCGGCTCGCAGCGGCATGCAGACCTCGCCGACCTTGCCGGCGGCGATGGCCAGACTGATCGGCCGCTCCTGTGCCGAAGCGGTCGCCGCGGCCAGCAGCAGGGTCATGAAACAGACATGCTTCATCGTTCGATCGCGTTGCAGAATGAGACGACGATAGCAGGGCAGGCCATGACCGACCACGACGAATCCCTCGACCAAGCGCTGGCGCGCAACGTGCGCGACGCGCTGGCCGAAGACATCGGCCGCGCCGACTGGACGGCGCTGCTCGCGCCGGCAGGCAAGCGCGTGCACGCGCGCGTCGTCGCCAAGGAAGCGGCGGTGCTGTGCGGCCGGCGCTGGTTCGACCATTGCATCCATGCCCTCGATGCGAGCGCCGACGTGCAATGGCTGGCCGCCGAAGGCGGGCCGGTGGTGGCGGGCATGGCGGTCTGCCGCATCGACAGCGACGCGCGCGCGCTGCTCTCGGCCGAGCGCAGCGCGCTCAACTTCCTGCAGCTCTTGTCGGCGGTGGCGACGACGACGCGGGGCTACGTCGAAGCGATCGCCGGCCTGTCGCCGAACCCGAAAGGCTGCGCGATCCTCGACACGCGCAAGACGCTGCCGGGTTTGCGCCAGGCGCAGAAGTACGCGGTGCGCGTCGGCGGCGGGCAGAACCAGCGTCTGGCGTTGTGGGACGGCATCCTGATCAAGGAAAACCACATTGCCGCGGCCGGCGGCATCCGTGCTGCGTTGGCTGCGGCCCGCGCGCTCGACGCCGGTGTGACGGTGCAGATCGAGGTCGAGTCGATCGCCGAGCTGGAAGAAGCGCTGGCCTGCGGCGCGACGAGCGTGCTGCTCGACGACTTCGGTCTGGACGACATGCACCGCGCCTATGCGATCACCCAACACCGCGCGCTGCTCGAAGCCTCCGGCAGCGTCGATCTGGAGCGTGTGCGCGACATCGCGAAAACCGGCGTCGATCGCATCTCGATCGGCAAGCTGACGAAGGACGTGAAAGCGATCGATTTGTCGATGCGCGTCGACGCACCGTGAGCGGCTACGGCGTCTGCAAGCGCCGCCGCACCATCTGGATGTGGCTTTTCAGGGCGTAGAGCTCGTCGGTGTACGACAGCGGCACCTGGATCGCGTTGACCTTGTCCTCGATCGCATCGAGCCCGTCGAGCAACTCCTTCGGCGGGCGCGTTCGCACGTCAGACTCGATCTGCCGCAGTTGCGCGTACCAGCGGAAGACGCGCGAGCGGATGCGCAGCTCGACCAGCGGCGGCACGATGCGCGACAGCGGCAGCAGCACTGCGACGATCGACAGCATCGCCAGCCACATGCGATCGACCAGGTTCGCCAGCCAGAACGGCAGATAGCGTTGCAGCAACGGCACACCGCTGCGGTAGAAACGCTCGGCCTCGGGGGCGAGCGCGCGTTCGCCGTCGCGTGCGTTCGGGAAGTCGCCCTTCCTCTGGAACCAGCCGGACTCGCCGTGGACTTCGCTCGCCGCCTGCACGAAGAGCTGCGCCAGCGCCGGGTGCAGCCCCTCTCGCACCACCAGCGTGGCTGTCGGCGCGACCATGCGCACGTCGGCCGCGGGCATGTTGCGCGCCAGATCGACCACGCCGCGCGGCAGCGTCACGGCGGACAGGAAACCGAAGCGACGCGTGTAGGCGTCGGCTTGCGCAAAGTCGAAGAGCTGCACGCCGGGCGTCTGCAGCAGCATCTGCACCATCGCCGACTCGGGTGCGGAGGCCATCACCAGCGCATCAAGGCGGTTGTCCAGCAGCTCGACCACCGCCGGCGTGATCGTTTGCTGCGACAGCGTGATCGCGGTGGCATCGATGCGGTTGGCTTCAAGCAGGCGCGTCGCCAGATGCGGCACCCCGCTGCCGGCCGCGCCGATGTTGACGCGCCAGCCTGCGAGCTCGGACAGGCTGTCGAGCGTCGGCTTCTTCAGCAGCCGCTGCGCGCTGTCGGCGCGGTAGAACAGCCACACCGGTTCGTAGAACATGCTGCCCAACGACTGCAGTCTGGCGTCACCGTCCGGCAACTCGCTGGCGCCGCCCTGGACGAAGCCGATCTGCACGGCCGACGAGTCATCGCGCAGCAGCGCCAGGTTCTCGGCCGCGCCCTGCGTGCTGCGCAGCTCGACGTCGATGCCGTGCCGCTTCAGTCGCTGGGCGTAGCGCTGGCCGAACTCGGCATACGCCCCTTGGGGCACGCCGGTGGCGAGGACGACGCGCCGCGGCGGGTTGGGATCGAGCAGCCAGTAGGCCAGCGCCACCAGCGTGATGGCCAGCAGCACGAAAGGCGCGCTGGTGGACAGCGCGGTGCGCAGGCCGGTGAAGACGTGATGGGCTGTCATGCCCGAAGCTCTCAGTGCGCGGCGGACGAGGGCGCCATCAGCTTGTCGGTGTAGGCGATCGCCATCGCCGAGAGCAGGAAGGTGATGTGGATCACCGTCTGCGCGATCAGCACCTTGTCCGAGTAGTTGGCCGCGTTGATGAAGGTCTTGAGCAAGTGGATCGAGCTGATGCCGATGATCGCCGTGGCCAGCTTGACCTTCAGCACCGACGCGTTGACGTGCGACAGCCACTCCGGCTGATCAGGGTGGCCTTGCAGGTTCATGCGCGAGACGAAGGTCTCGTAGCCGCCGACGATGACCATGATCAAGAGGTTGCTGATCATCACCACGTCGATCAGCGCCAGCACCACCAGCATGATGATGGTTTCGTTCAGCGCCACCGTCTCCGGGCCGGTGTAACCGATGCTCTTGACCAGCGCGGCGATCGCCGTCTGGCTGCCGAAGGCGGCTTCGACCAAGTGCCACAGCTCGAGCAGAAAGTGCCAGACGTAGACGCCCTGCGCCGCGATCAGCCCCAGGTACAACGGCAACTGCAGCCAGCGGCTCATGAAGATCAGGCGCGGCAGCGGGCCCATGGCGGCGGTTACGGCATCGGCGGTCGGCTTGGGCATCGGCATTCAGGGAATCCTCGGGTGGGCGGGATTGTAGGGATGGCCTTGGCGGTCTGTCCGTTGGTGCAAAGTAAGGCATTGGTAAGTGCGTGCGCCTACCTTCGGCACACAACAGCAGGAGACACCGCGATGAGCACCGAACTGAACACCTACGCGCCCCCGGCCGCACTGACTCAATCCGCGCATGTCGCCGGCCCTGCGGCGTACGACAAGCTCGTCGCCGAAGCGGCTCGCGACTACGACGGCTACTGGTCGCGTCTGGCGCGCGAGTTCGTGAGCTGGAAGAAGCCGTTCACGAAGGGGCTCGACGACAGCAATGCGCCGTTCTTCAAATGGTTCGAAGACGGCACGTTGAACGTCTCGTACAACTGCCTCGATCGCAATGTCGAGAACGGGTTGGGCGACAAGACGGCGATCATCTTCGAGGCCGACGATGGTGCGGTCAACAAAGTCTCGTACAAGGCGCTGCTGTCGATGGTCTGCCAGTTCGCCAACGTGCTCAAGTCGCGCGGCGTCAAGAAGGGCGACCGCGTTTTGATCTACATGTCGATGAGCGTCGAGGGCGTGGCGGCGATGCAGGCCTGTGCGCGCATCGGCGCCATCCACTCGGTGGTCTTCGGCGGCTTCTCGGCGCAGTCTGTGCGCGACCGCGTGTTGGACGCCGGTGCGGTGATGGTCATCACCGCCGACGAGCAACTGCGCGGCGGCAAGCAACTGCCGCTGAAGGCGATCGTCGATGAAGCGATAACGCTCGGCGGCTGCGAATCCATCAAGGATGTGATCGTCTACCGGCGCACCGGCGGCAAGATCGACTGGAACGCTGCGCGCGACCGCTGGCTGCACGAAGGGATGGCCGGCCAGGCGGCCACTTGCGAGCCGGAGTGGGTCGAGGCAGAGCACCCGCTGTTTCTGCTCTACACGTCGGGCTCCACCGGCAAGCCCAAGGGCGTGCAGCACAGCAGTGGCGGCTATCTGCTGCATGCCGCGCTGACGACGAAATGGACTTTCGATCTGAGAGACGACGATGTCTTCTGGTGCACCGCCGACATCGGCTGGGTCACCGGCCACAGCTACATCACCTACGGCCCACTCGCCCTGGGCGGCACCGAGGTCGTGTTCGAGGGCGTGCCGACGTATCCTGCCGCCGATCGCTTCTGGAAGACGATCGAGAAGCACAAGGTGACGGTGTTCTACACCGCGCCAACGGCGATCCGCGCGCTGATCAAGCAGGCCGAAGGCAACGAGGCCGTGCACCCAGCACGCAGCAATTTGTCGTCGCTGCGCATCCTGGGTTCGGTCGGCGAGCCGATCAACCCGGCCGCGTGGGAGTGGTATCACAAGCATGTCGGCGGCGGACGCTGCCCGATCGTCGACACCTGGTGGCAGACCGAAACCGGCGGCCACATGATCACGCCGTTGCCCGGCGCAACCACCCTCGTGCCGGGCTCCTGCACCTTGCCCTTCCCGGGCATTCAGGCCGCGATCGTCGACGAGTTCGGCAAGGACCTGCCCAACGGCGAGAGCGGCATCCTGGTCATCAAGCGGCCGTGGCCCAGCATGATCCGCACGATCTGGAACGACGCGGAGCGCTACAAGGCCAGTTACTACCCGCCGGAGCTGAAGGGCTACTACCTTGCAGGCGACAGTGCTGCGCGCGACGCCAGCACCGGCAACTTCACGATCGGCGGACGCATCGACGATGTCTTGAACGTGTCCGGCCACCGCATGGGCACGATGGAAATCGAATCCGCGCTGGTGGCACACACGGCGCTCGTTGCCGAAGCGGCGGTGGTCGGCCGGCCGGACGAGACGACCGGCGAAGCGATCTGCGCCTTCGTCGTCCTGAAGCGCGCGCGGCCGACCGGCGAAGAAGCGAAGAAGATCGCCACCGAGTTGCGCAACTGGGTCGCCAAGGAGATCGGCCCGATCGCCAAGCCGAAAGATATTCGCTTCGGCGACAACCTGCCGAAGACACGCAGCGGCAAGATCATGCGCCGGCTGTTGCGCTCGATTGCCAAGGGCGAAGCAATCACGCAGGACACGAGCACGTTGGAGAACCCGGCCATCCTCGATCAGTTGGCGCAGAGTCTTTGAGCGGCGTAGCATTCGTGGTGCTAACGCCTCAGGAGATGCCATGAAAACTGCTGCTGTTGGATTCACGCTCGTTGCGCTGCTGGCAGCCGGAGCCGCCGAGGCGGCCGGCTCGGTGCAGATCAGCTTCGTCAAGCCGGAAAACTTTGCGGATGTCCGCGACCGCACGTACTCGAGCGAGCAGAACCTGAAGGCGCTCGAGCAGGTCATCAGCAGTGTCGCGCTGCCCTACGTCGCCGACGGCCAGACGCTGAAGATCGAGGTCCTCGACGTCGATCTGGCCGGCGAAGTGCGCCCCGGCGCACGCGCCTGGGACGTGCGCGTGCTGCGTGGCCGCGCCGATTGGCCGCGCATCACGCTGCGCTGGAGCATCGAAGGCGCCGGCGCTGGTGCCGCGCAGCGCAGCGGCGAGGCCGTGGTGCAGGACATGGCCTACCTGCAGCGTCTGCCGCCGGCCATGGCAGACACCGCGCTGGTTTACGAGCGGCGCATGCTCGACGAGTGGTTCAAGCAGCAGTTCGCAAGCAAGCCGGCTGGTTGAAGGCGCACGTCAACTGACGACGTAAGCCGCCGAGCCGGTGGCGATCAGCACGCCCTGGTTGTTCGTCAGGCGCATCTGCGTCGAGCCGATGCGCCCGCCCAGCCGCGTCACCTCGGCGCTGGCGGTGAAATGCTCGCCGACGCCCGGGCGCAGGTAGTCGATGCGCAGATCGATCGTGCCCAGTTTGGCAAAGCGCTGCATGACCTGCGGCGTCGATTCATCGGCGTGCTTTTCGCCGACGGCAACCATCAACGCCAGTCCGCCCATCGCGTCGAGCGCTGCCGAAATCACGCCGCCGTGCAGCCGTCCGTGCAGGGCACTGCCGATCAGCGCCGGCCGCATGGCAAAGCGGATGCGCGGCGCCGGCGCGCGCGCCGACTCGATCACCAGACCGAGCGTCTGGTTGAAGGTGATGCGGCGCTCGAACAGATCGGTCAGCGCGGCGTCGAGACGGGCTTGTTCTTCCAGGCTGCGGCGTGGCGCCGGTTGCGCGTGAGCATTCATGGCCGGAATCGTAGCGGCCTCGGCGAGACTTCGATCAACGGCGTCGACGAGAAGTGCGCTCATGCGGTAGGCCTGCTCGGGGTTCGTGCCGCCGCTGGTAAGTAGTCCTGTTGTGGACTAGACTTGCTCATCTGTCCATTGCAGGATTTAGTGATGAGCGCCGTTCTACAGCCCGCCAAGACCGCGCCAGACGTCGCCCAGATGGCCGCTGCCGGCTTGCGCGCCTTCGCCCGCATCGCCGAGCAGTGGGGCCTGGCTGTCGACGAGCAACGCCGCCTGCTCGGCGAGCCGCCGCGCTCGACGTTCTTTGCCTGGCGCAAGTCGCCGCAGAGCGCCGCGCTGACACGCGACACGCTTGAGCGCCTGTCGCTGCTGCTGGGCATCTACAAGGCACTGCAGATCCTGCTGCCCGATGCCGCGGCCGCCGACGCCTGGGTGAAGAAACCCAACAGCGCCTTCGGCGGCAGCAGCGCGCTAAAGGTGATGCTCGGCGGCAATGTGGGTGACCTGCTGCGCGTGCGCCGCTTTCTGGACGCGGCGCGCGGCGGTGGCTGGTCTTGACGCCGGCCGCCCAGGTTGCCGACGGCCTGTCTGTCAAGCGCGTGCAGTGGCGCGAGGCCTGCCGCATCGTGCCGACGCGCCACCCGAGCGTGTACCTCTATGACCGCGTCGCCGATGCGGCCGATTTCGACACGCTGTACGCGCTCGAAGCGCTGACCAACGATCGCGTGCGTGACGAGACCGGCGTCGTGCAGCTGGTGTCGCCGCAAGACCGCGTCTTCGGCGCCGGCAGCGGGCCGATCATGGCGGCGTTCACGCATGTCAATCCAGCGGGCAGCCGTTTTTCCGACGGCGGCTGGGGCATGTTCTACGCCGCGCGCGAACGCGCGACGGCGGTGGCCGAGACGGCCTACCACCATGCGCGCTTTCTGGCCGCGACGAGCGAGAGCGCGATGCACTTGCCGATGCGCCTGTACCACGTGGCCATCGACGCCCGGCTGCATGACCTGCGCGCTGCCGACGCTGTGCCGACTGCCGTCTTCGACCCGGACGACTACCGCGTCTCGCGCGCCCTGGGCAGGGTGCTGCACGGCCGCGGCTCGGCGGGCGTGGTCTATCGCAGCGTGCGCCGCTCGACCGGGCATTGCGTCGGGCTGTTCAAGCCGCGCGGCGCCAAGGCGTGCCTGCAAACGGCGGTGTTGCTTTATGCGTGGAACGGCGAACGCTTCACCGACATCTACGAGAAAGTAGAAGCGTGAGCGGCGCGCGCTTCGACCGCCTGGACGCCCTGCGCGGCGCCGCCATCGTCTGGATGGCGGTCTTCCATTTCTGCTTCGACCTGAACCACTACCGGCTGCTCCATCCGGTGCAGAACTTCTACGCCGATCCATTCTGGACGGTGCAGCGTGCGGTCATCGTCACGTTGTTCATGTTCGTCGCCGGCCTGTCGCAGGCGGTGGCGCTCGATGCGGGGCAGGGCTGGACGCGCTTCGGTAAGCGCTGGCTGCAGATCGCGGGCTGCGCACTGCTCGTTTCGGCCGGCTCGGCGCTGATGTTCCCGAAGAGCTGGATCAGCTTCGGCGTGCTGCACGGCGTTGCGGTCATGCTCGTGCTGGCGCGCGTGGCGGCGCCGCTGCGTGTCGGCTTGTGGCCGCTCGGACTTCTGCTCGTGCTCTTGCCGCATTTCGTGCAGCACCCGTTCTTCGACACGCGTTGGACCCATTGGGTCGGCCTGGTCACGCGCAAGCCGGTGACCGAAGACTTTGCGCCGGTGCTGCCGTGGCTGGGCGTGATGCTGTGGGGCCTGGCTTGCGGGCAGTGGATGCTGGCGCATCGGCGCAGTCTGCTCGGCGGTGGCGTGCCGGCATCGCTGCGGCCGCTGGCCGTGCTCGGCCGCTGGTCGCTGTCGTTCTACATGCTGCATCAGCCGCTGCTGATCGGCGCCATCCTGGCTTGGCTCGCGATGACGCGCTGAGCGCGGTGTGACATAGCGCACGAACGCCGCGCTCAAGCGCCGTTGGCGAGCGCCGATCTACACGACATCGAGCGCAGGCCGTTGAGGTCCGCCTCGCTTTTCGAGGGATCGCCGCATGTCCATCACCGCCATCAGCCCCACCCATGCGGTTGCGCCGCGTGGCAGTGAACGTCGCCCGCCGGCCGTGGTCGCGGCATTGCCCGACATGCCCAGGCCAGTGACACCGGCCACGGCAGGCGTGCACCTGATGCAAGTGCCGAGCTCGCGTGTGATCGAGGTACTGGCTTCGTTGCAGCGCGCACTCGGCCAGCAAACGCACATCACGCGCGTGCCCGACCATGCCGCACAGCGCCTGGCACGCGCCTTCGCGCCAGCAGCTGGAGCCCACGCTGTGGATGTACGAGCCTGACCTAACATCGCGGGCATGACCCGCCATGTGCTCTTCGGCTTTCATGCCGTCACCGTCCGCCTGAAGACCGC